>JAFRQN010000232.1 GCA_017428585.1 Bacteroidota bacterium
ATACCTGTTCGTTTATCAATATGAGAATTATTATTGCAAATATCAATAAGTTTAAGTTTCTCATAGAACTCACCAGCTTGATTACATAATGTAACCAACAATTCAAGATCTATAGTATTAAGTATTTCTACATCATGAGATTCAATAAATAAAGCACCATAAGTATCAACAAGAGATTTAATTGGAATAGCAATAAATGCACCGTTTAATAATTGGTTTTCATAATCATTTACACGAATTACATCTGTACGATTAATAATAGCTATATTTTTATTTTCACTAATTACAACACCTAATAAAGAATTATCAATAGGCATATCTGTTTTAAAATACCTTTCATCTGTTTTTTCTACAGATTTATAATTAGTAACTCTGTAGGTTTTTGTCATATCATCATATATACATACACCGCAAGATGTAAAATTATACATTTGTACCATCATATCAAGAATTGCAGTACATATATTAGGGAATGTACATCCTTTTTCTGCAACTGTTTCAGATAAGTGGTTTATTAATTCAAGAATCTTTTTCGCTGCAAAATCATTGTTTTGTTTATCATAAGATTCCCAAAGAATAGAAATTAAACGTGTAAAACGTCCTAAAAATTCTACAACATCCTTATTATAAGCATCAGGCTCATCAAAATCTGCTGATAATACTGCTATAACTTTATTTTGAACAATAATAGGAACACCAACAAATGATTTAGTACCAACAGGAGTAGTATAATAAGGAATTATATTTAATTCAGAGTCAGCTTTTATATTTGTAACAATTTCAGGTTTTCCTGATGAAACTATTCTTGAAAGTACATTATCGCTTAGAGGCAGTTTTTCTTGACGAATATGACCTTCATGTTTTGTTATATAAACATTTAATAATAAATTATTATCTAAAGCCCATACTGTTGCAATAGTATTTGCATTTATAACACTTTTTATAATTAGAAGGAATTTTTTAACAATAAAATTAAATTCATCTATAGAAGTTTTAAACTCTTTCTTTTCTTCTGCCAAAATTGAATTAGGAAGATCTAACTGGTTAAAAATAGTATCAATAGCACCAGCTTTTGCAGGTTGTTCTATTTGATTTTTCTGTTCAATATTATCAGCAATAATATTATTATCAGTATTATTTACATCTAAATTATTGTTTTCTTTATTTACTATATCTATTATTAAATCATTTTTATCAGGGTTGCTGTTTTCAAAATTGCTTTCAATATTATCAAATTTAATATATTCATCTGAAGGACGATTCTTTAATAAATCATTTTCTTTATTATTTTGTACTGCTGGTTCATCATTTAAGATTTGTATATTATCATTATTAGAGAATGACATAGATGAATTTTGATTAACTGCATCAAAATTTATAGTAAATTCTTTCTGAGAATTATCAGTTTTTTGCTGTGATGATGCCTGCATAACTTCATTGCTGTTAGGATTATTAATGATAACAAATCCTTCTTCGCCTTGAAACCCTACAAAATTTTCATCCATTTGATTTTCATCAAAATTATCAATTATCGTTCTTTTTGCATGTTCATCATCAATAGTAGTTGTTTTTAATTCAGTAGCAGAAGATACCTTGAAAGTATTTTGTGATACAGAATAACTATATTTAGTAGCAATATCGCTTATTAAACTAAATAAAGACAAAAGAATTACAAAACCGCTAATTACTTGTATTGGCAGGATATCTGATTTGATAAAAAAGACAATACCTATAATAAAAACTACAAAAATAAGAATTTGTTTAGGCCCAATTTGCTTTAACAAAAAATTAAAATTTTCCTTCATTTTATGCTGCTCCAATTTTAAGAAAAGAAAGATGTAATAACATCCATTTACAAATATAATAAAAATTATATAAAATTTAATAAAAAAGTTTTATTAAACAATATAAATATGATAAATACATTAATATTTATCTAATCGCTTCCCACTCTTTAGATACTGATTTATTCTTAAAAATTACATATAACGAATTTAACGTCCAGTACCATAACGTTTTCAAATATCCATATTTTCTGAAACGTCTCGGCGATTCTTTTATAACTATTTTTGTTGAATATAAAATTTTATGATGATGTTTAGTTATTCTTCTATATAAATCAAAATCTTCCCCGCCAACTAATTTAGAATTATAGCCATTAACCTCATCAAAAACATTCCATCGTACAATTTGACATTCGCCGCGTCCCATGCCTACTCCTATGAAATTCAGAAATCTTACATAGTTATTATGCAATAGATAAAAAATCTTGTCTCTTAATAATACTTCATTTTCAAAAGCAGTAACTTTGCATGCAACAGCTCCATATTTCTTTCCATTAACTCGCCAATCTTCAATAAAATTAAAGAAATCTATTATATTTTTTGGCATACAATCAGCATTAAGAAAAACAAGTACTTCCCCTTCAGCAGCCTTTGCCCCATCGTTGCGTCCTTCTGCTATTGTTTGTCTTTCTTCTTTGGTTTTAACTACTAACTTATCTACATATTTTTTTGCTATACTAATTGTAGCATCAGTACTTCCACCATCACTGACAATTAACTCAAAATTATATTTTTGTTTTAATTCATAGGTAAATTCTTTTAAAAGCTGTTCCAACAGATTTTCTTCAAAATAAGTTGGAATAATTAAGCTAATATTCATCATTGCTCCATTAAAATTATAACAGCATCAAACTGCAATTAAAAATATACAACAGTAACTCCTGCACCGCCTTCAACTAATTCTCCTAATCTAAAAGACTTAATTTCCTTTACTTCACTTAAATATTCATGAATTGAACTTCTTAATGCACCAGTTCCTTTGCCATGAATAATAGTTATATAACCAACATTAGTAAGTATTGCTTCTGATATAAATTTATCCAAACTTTTCAATGCTTCGTCAACTCTCATTCCTCTTAAATCTATTTTTGTTTGTACATCAAGTTTTAAATAATCAACAACGTTGGTACTATGTTTTTTAGAAGTATTTTTTACAAAATCTGCTTTATCTTTGAAATATAATTGATCAAATTTCAGCCTAAATTTTAGTCCATTAAAATCAACTAAAGCAGTTTGATTTTGATTATTAGCTTCTAACACTTCTCCTATTTGGCTTCCATCAATCAACCCTACAATATCACCTGCATTAAGAGTAATTACTTTATCTACATTCTTTGCCTTTTTATCTATATTTATTTTTTCTATTTCTTCTTCAAATTTTTAGATTTCTTGTTAAATTCTTCTTTAATATCGTTTATATTCCTATTTTGATTTTTTATTTCCTTTATTGTATTTTTTACTAAAGCATTAGCATTTTGAACAATAGAATAAGCTTCAAGTTTTGCATTAGCAATTATTTCAACTTTTCTATTTTTTAATTCTTTTTCTCGTGTTTCTAAAGAAATCTTTAATTCATTGCATTTAGATTTTTCAATATTAAGCTGTCTTAATAATTCAGCCGTTTCTTGTTTATATCTTTGCAAAATAGCAATGCTGTTTTCTAATTCTTTTTGCTTATCGCCTAAATAATTATTAGCTCTTTTTAATACATTAGCATCTATACCGATATTTTTTGCCAAGAAAAATGCGTATGAATTTCCTGGTATTCCAGACAAGAAATGATATGTAGGCTTTAATGCAGCTTCATTAAATTCCAAAGAAGCATTTTCGATAACTTCCCTATTTAATGCATAGGTTTTTAATGAAGATTGATGTGTTGTAGCAATAAAGAATAAATTTAGTTCTATAAATGTATCCAATATACCTGATGCTAAAGCTGCACCTTCTTGAGGATCAGTACCAGAACCTATTTCATCAACCAATACCAATGATTTAGCATCAGCAACATCTAATATTTGTTTTAACTTTATCAACTGAGAACTAAATGTACTCAAATCATTTTCTATTGATTGATGATCACCGATAGCAGAATAAACATTTCTATAATTAGTATGTACTTCTCCTATAGTAAAAAATCCGCTTAAAGCTAATAAGATATTTAATCCTATACTTTTTAAAGCAACAGTTTTTCCGCCAGCGTTTGGACCTGAAATAAGATGCCCACGCTTATTTTCTATAAACTCAATAGAAAGCGGTACTACATTTTTCTTGCCTTTTGAATGTACTAATAATGGATGATATATTTTCTTTAGATGTATTTCATTTGTATCTGAAATTACAGGTTTTACTGCTCCAAATTCCAAAGCATAGACCGCTCTTGCATACAAAGCATCTAAATGTCCTATTATATCATAAGTTTCAAGTAAAATAGCAGAATATCTAGCAACTTCCTTAGTTAATCCTTTTAGAATATTATATATTTCTCTTTGTTCTTCTACCTTTAAGAATGATATTTCATTATTCATTTCCACTATCTCTGTCGGTTCAATAAAAACAGTTGCACCAGTTTGAGATACGCTATGAATAATGCCACTTAAATGTCTTTTATGTTCTGATCTTATAGGAAGAACAAAACGTCCATCACGTACAGTATAAAATTCTTCTTGAGTAAAATTCTCTTCAGAGAATTGTTTTACAATTTTATCCATTCGATAACGCAGACGATTGGATTTATCAATAATTTCATTTCGAATTTTCAATAATTCTTTTGTTGCGTTATCTTTTACTTCGCCATTATCATCTACAGCATCGGTTATATGTTTTCTTAAAGCAGGTTCATTAAAGATATTAAATAATTCTTCGTTTAATAATGGACATTTTTCTTTACGATGTTCCAAAAAGAGTTTTAATTGTCTTGCAACTCTAATAACATCAGCTATTGAAAGCAATTCACCTGTATTAAGAATAGCATTTTCTATTCTTGATTTATATAAAATAGGTCTAATATCATTTATATTTTCTACTGGCAGTTCTTCGTCAGAAATCAATAAGTTTGTAAATTCGTCAATTTGAGATAATTCATGCGTCAACCATTTTATATCATCTATTGGACGAGCATTTAATATTAGTTCTTTCCCTTTTTCTGTTAAACATTTTTTTGAAATGAAATCCAATACATTAAAAAATTCTAATTCTTTTAATGTTTCATCTTGTGTTTTCTTTTCTAATTCAGCAAAGTCTATTTTTTTATTCATTTAGTATGATATTATAGTATCAAAAAAACTAATTAAAATTTAAGATAAAATGGAAATTTATAGTCATAAGGAATAGATGATGGAATAAAGAGCCAAGCATAATAAATACCTTCTTTTAATTCAGGCAGATTATAAGATGACGAAACAACTTTTGCTTTTGGATTATCATCATCTTCGTCATCACTATCTTTTTTTTGATTTGGATAGTACATTTCCATATATTTTTTATTCCAAAATAAACTTGTTTTATAAGACTCGCCTATTTTTTCTGGACGAACAGGAGAAATAAGTTGGAATAAAGTTTTCCCTGGAGGAGTTTGCCAGATTATACCATTATCTTCAGCAGTTATAACTAAATCAATCATATTTGAAGAACGGGTAGTAGCCTCTCTATTACGCAATCTTAATGTATATACATCTATATTAACACCCTCTACAATTTCGTACACATCAGGAAAGAATAATATATCATGTTCATCATCCTTTATTTCAATGTCTTTGTTTATTTTAGCTGACAAGCACGATGCTAATACTTTTACATTTGCTGCATTTTTAATTTTATTTTTAAGTATAATATAATAAGATATTGCAAATTCAATAGAATCTTTACTCTTAGGAACTCTTGTAACCAAACAATCATTTATATCTATATTTACCTTATAACTATCACAAAACACATCTATTTTAGTATTTTCCAATAATTCAAACAGATTTTCATTTTTTACTGTGCCATTGCAGACAAACAACAACTTATCCATTTCATCTGTCTTATATACTTCAAAATTTAGTACCTGATCATTGAAATAATACAATTTATTTGAACAAGAATCCAAACAAAATAGAATAAAAAAACAACCGAAAATAAAGAAAGCTAAATTATATTTTTTCATATACATATATCATATTTATCTACACATAAAAAAAATAACAGAAATTAACTGCCTACAAAATTTCTTGTTTTTTAATATAAAAATATAAATAATATAAAAATTACATAAGAATTTTTTTGATTATATCAGCAGTAGTAATATTTTCTGCTTCTGCATTGAAATTAGCAACAATTCTATGTCTTAAAACAGGAATAGCAACATCCTTTATATCATCTATACTTGGAGAAAAACGTCCTTCGATAGCAGCTTTTGACTTAGCGCCCAATATAAGATATTGAGAAGCACGAGGACCTGCACCATAGCTGATATATTTTTTTACATAATCACTATTATTATCATCATTAGGACGTGTAGCACGAACTAAATTTACAGCATATTCTATCACATTATCAGCAACAGGGATTTGTCTGACAAGATTTTGAAATTCTATTATTTTTTCAAAACTAAGAACGCTTTTAATATCTGGAACATAATGTGCTGTTGTTGATTTAACAATAGTAACTTCTTCTGCAGCAGAAGGATAATCCAGCCAAATATTAAACATAAACCTATCCAATTGAGCTTCTGGCAAAGGATAAGTTCCTTCTTGTTCAATAGGATTTTGAGTAGCTAAAACAAAGAAAGGTTCTTCTAATTTATAAGTATTCCCTGCAGCTGTTACCTCGTGTTCTTCCATTGCCTGCAATAGAGCTGACTGTGTTTTTGGAGGTGTACGGTTTATTTCGTCAGCCAGTATTATATTAGCAAATACAGGACCTGGTATAAATCTAAATACTTTTTTGCCCGTTGAAATATTTTCTTCGATTACCTCGGTACCGCTAATATCGCCCGGCATCAAATCTGGCGTAAATTGAATACGATTGAATTTTAAGTCTAAAGACTTTGCCAAGGTTCTAATAAGCAAAGTTTTAGCTAAACCAGGAACACCAATTAATAAACAATGACCACCTGCAAAAAGTGCTATCAATAATTGATCTATAATATTAGTCTGTCCAACAATAGCTTTTGACAATTCAGATTTTATATCTCGTATTGCTGAACTAAGTTCTCTTATTTTTTCTTGATCTGTTGACATATATATTCAAAATTATCTTAGATTACCAATATAAATTACAAATATACGAAAAAATAGTTAATTATTTTTTTAGTTTTGCAAATGTATTTAAAACCATTAAATAAAAATCCACTAATAATTAAATTCTATAATAATTATTAGTGGATATCAAACTATGAAATAAAAAAATAATAATTATTTAATCTGCGGTCCAGAAGCAACCAAATTTCTTCCTGATTCTGTATCGCAATATTTTTCAAAATTCTTAATAAACTTAGAAGCTAAATCTTTTGTTTTTTTATCCCACTCTGATTTATCTTTGTAAGTATCTTTAGGATCAAGAATTTCAGTATTTACATTATTTACCTTTGTAGGAATAGCAAGGTTAAATATAGGAATATTTTTTGTTGGTTCATTATCTATAGAACCATCAAGAATAGCATCTATAATAGCACGTGTATCTTTAAGAGAAATACGTTTTCCTGTACCATTCCAGCCTGTATTAACTAAATATGCTTTAGCATTATGTTCTTCCATTTTCTTTGCAAGCGTTGAAGCATACACAGTTGGATGTAAAGATAAGAATGCTTCTCCAAAAGCAGGAGAAAATGAAGGAATAGGTTCTGTTATACCAAGTTCTGTACCAGCCAGTTTAGAAGTATATCCACATAAGAAATAATACTGTGCTTGTTTTTCATCAAGTATAGAAACAGGAGGAAGTACTCCATAAGCATCAGCTGATAAATAAATTATCTTTTTAGGATGACCAGCTCTTGAAGGCAAAACTATTTTATTAATAAAATAAATAGGATATGAAACTCGTGTATTCTCTGTAATAGAACCATCTGAAAAATCAGGTGTTCCGTCTTCTTTTAAAACTACATTTTCCAACAAAGAATCTCTTCTTATTGCATCCCAAATATCAGGTTCATTTTCTTTGTTTAAATTTATAGTTTTTGCATAACAACCGCCTTCAAAATTAAATACGCCTTCATCATCCCAGCCATGTTCATCATCACCAATTAAATAACGTTTAGGATCTGCTGAAAGTGTTGTTTTTCCTGTGCCGCTCAATCCAAAGAAAATAGCAACATCGCCTTTTTCTCCAACATTAGCTGAGCAATGCATAGAAGCAATACCTCTCAAAGGCAGATAGTAATTCATCATAGAAAACATGCCTTTTTTCATTTCTCCGCCGTACCATGTACCACCGATAATCTGCATTCTTTCTGTTAAATTAAATAATATAAATACATCAGAATTTAACCCTTGTTTTTCCCAATTTGGATTTGTATGCTTTGAAGCATTCAATACCACAAAATCAGGTTCTCCAAAATTCTTTAGATCATAATAAGAAGGTCTAATAAACATATTGGTAACAAAATGAGCCTGCCATGCTACTTCAGTTATAAAACGAACCTTCATACGGCTGTTCTTATTTGTACCGCAGTAAGCATCAATTACATAAAGCTTATCTTTATTAGACAAAGCATCTTGTGTCAACTCTTTCAAATCATTCCATACTTCCGTAGAAACTGGTTTGTTAAC
>JAFRQN010000233.1 GCA_017428585.1 Bacteroidota bacterium
AAAATATATTAAATGATGTGCAGCGTGAAGAGAATGTTGAAACAGAAGAACAAGATGAAGTTAAAGCAGAAAAGAAATCTTTTTTTAAAAAAATATTAGATAAAACATCAAATATTGTAAAATCATCTTTTGATTTTGAAAAAATAAAAGAGGGTTTAACAAAGACACGAAAAAGTTTTTCTGATAATTTACGTAAAGTACTTGGTGTTGGAAGAAAAATAGATGCCGCATTATTAGATGATATTGAGGAATTATTAATTACATCTGATATTGGTGTTGATACAACAGAACAAATAATAAAATCATTAAAAGAGAGAATAAAGAAAGAAAATTTCGAAAATTCTGAAGATTTATATAAAATCTTAAAAGAAGAAATTAGTAAAATACTTATTACATCATCTTCAACAGAAAATGATCGTATTTACGAAATTCCTGAAGGTAGAAAACCTTATGTTATTTTAGTTATAGGTGTAAATGGAGTTGGTAAAACAACAACAATAGGAAAATTAGCGTATAATTATAAACAAGCAGGTAAGGAAGTTATTATAGGTGCTTCTGATACTTTTAGAGCAGCTGCTAATGAGCAGTTGGAAATTTGGGCAGAGCGTGCAGGAGTAGATATTGTTCAACAAAATATTGGTGCTGATCCTGCAGCAGTAGCTTACGACACATTAAAATCTGCTCAAGCTAAGAATAAAGATGTTGTTATTATTGATACAGCAGGAAGGTTGCACAATAAAACGCACTTAATGTCTGAATTAGATAAAATATCAAGAGTTTTGAAAAAATTAAAAGATACTGCTCCAGATGAAGTATATTTAGTTTTAGACGCTACAACTGGACAAAATGCAATACTTCAAGCTAAAGAATTTGAAAAGGTTGCGCCAATTACTGGAATTGTTTTGACAAAATTAGATGGTACAGCTAAGGGTGGAGTTGTTATTCCAATTGCAAATGAGTTAAAAATTCCAGTAAGATATATTGGAGTGGGTGAAAAAATAGATGATTTACAAGTTTTTTCAGTTCAAAATTTTGTTGATGCTTTATTTGAAACTGAAGAAACTGCAGACCAAGAAAATCCAGAATAATTATAAATAAAATATATTGCATAAAAAGAGAAATGAAAAAAGAAACAAAAGTTAAAAGTATAAAAAAAGGACATATAGACTGGATTATTTTTCTGCCCGTTATAGGGTTAATGTTATTTTCATTAGTATTTGTTTATAGTGCAAGTGCACCATATTCAGCTTTAAAACATCAAGATACTAATAAAATTTTTATTGATCATTTAATTAGGGTAATTTTTGGAATAATTACTTTGGTTATATTTTCAAAGATTAATTACCATGTTTATAAAACTTTTGCAAAACCTATATTTTATTTTGGAATAATTTTGCTTGTAGTTGTATTAATTACTCCTGCAATTCATAATGTACATCGATGGATAGATTTAGGAATTTTTAGTTTACAGCCCGTGGAATATATGAAATTTGCAATGGTCATATATTTCTCGCATCTACTTGTCGAAAAACAGAAGGTAATAAAAGATTTTCAGGAAACATTTGTTCCTTTTATTGTTTGGACTGCAATTATTTGTATCCTTATAGCGTTACAACCTAACTTTTCTAATTTAGCATTAATATTTCTTATTGCTATGATTATTATGTTTGTTGGCAATGTAAATTTCCTTCATATAATATGTTCTTTTTTGGGAGCTATATTGGCAGGAGGCGTCTATTTATTTTCTGCACCATATAGAATAGCTCGTATTAAAGCATTTTTCCAAAATAGTGATTCTTCTTCAGCAGCAAATCAGGCAGAACAAGTTATAGCAGCAACAAAATATCAAGCCGAACAGGCTTTGATTGCTTTAGGAAATGGCGGTATATTTGGACTTGGACCAGGACAAAGCAAGCAAAATCACTTATTTTTACCTGAGTCTCATGTGGATTTCATATTTTCAATTATTGGTGAAGAATATGGTTTTTTAGGTCTTCTTTGTATTATCATTGCTTTTGTTGTTATAATATGGAGAAGTCTGATAATTGCTCAAAAGGCACCTGATAATTTTGGATATTTTTTAGCAATAGGTATTGTTGTAACGCTTGCCATTTACTTTGTTGCTAATGCAGCTGTAAACACGGCATTGCTGCCTACAACTGGTATACCTCTTCCTTTTTTAAGTTATGGTGGTACAGCGATTTTAATATATGCAGCAGCAGCTGGAATTTTATTGAATATATCATCGCAGGCGAATGTATATCCATTAGAAGAAATATACTTAAAAGAGGATAATAAACAAAAATAAAAAAGGGATAGTGATTATGACTAAAACAATGAATATAATTTTAATTTGTGTATTAATAATAGTAAGTGTTTGGTGTATATATCAGAAAAATTGGTATATTTTAATCAGTAATATTTGTATTATAACAGGAGTATTAATTGATGATAGAACAACCAAATCTTTACAGAAAAAAGAAGCTAATGTTAAATTTTTGCAAAAGTTGCAAAAATTGCCTTTTATTCTATATGTAATAGGAGCTATATCTTTTAT
>JAFRQN010000234.1 GCA_017428585.1 Bacteroidota bacterium
GAAATATATTATCTATAATTAATTTATTATCTCTTATTATACGTCTATCATCACATAAATTTATTAATTGAATCGATCCATTTGTAATTTTATTAGTAACAGTTCGACTCCAGCTTTTAGATTCTTTTAATATTGAAATATCGGATTTATCTGTTTCACATAATCCAGCAATACCATGTATAACAGCAAGAACACCATTGCTCTTATTAAATAATCCTTTTATTCCTATCTTAATCCTTCTTCTATCTAAATTCTCAATTATTGTATTAGAAATAATTTTAGCTTCACCAAACTCGCTTTCTACTGCTGTAGGATAAAAAATACGTGGATTAACTTCAATATCAGCTTCAAATGTACAAGTATCATTATAAGCAACATTTTCACTGCGTTTAAAATTAATTGGAACTAAAACATCCATATCTCGTGGATCCGCCGTTACAGTAGGTATTTCCAAATCAACCATTGCTGTATACATTCCAAGTTCAATAGATTTTGCAACTATACATGGCGAAGCAACAAATTTTAAATTAGCAAGCTGAGGTTCTTCCCCAAGATATTCTATTACAACATCAACAGTTTCTTGACTATTAACAAAAATAGGCAAAGGATTCTTTATATTATATGTACCAGAAGGTGATATAACAACAGAATCTATAAATAATTGAGCATTACCCAAATTAGTAAGTTTCAAAATACGTTCTTTTGTCTCAGGCATAAAATATAGCTTAGAATGATTAATAGATACATCTGTACCTATCCCAATTCCTTGTATATCCATCACCTCAACTACATGTTCCTGATTTGAATGATATATAATAATCTTTGATTTTATTTCACCTAACTTATTAGGAGTAAACCATACATTAACTTCATAAATTTCACCTGGCTGAATTAAAGTATCCATTGGACAATCAACAACATAAATTGCATCATTAGGAATAGTCTCCGCTCTATTTACTAAAATAGGAATAGTATCCAAATTTTTAAATAAAGCTAATTTGTTAATACTTGTTTCCCACATACATACTTCACCTAAATCAATAGGAATTTTTTGCAAATAAGATAAAGATCTATTTCTTGCATTTACTGATATAGGAATTTCATAATTATATCCGCAGGAAGTAAATACCAAGCTGTCATATATATTGCCAGTATCAAGCGGCTGCGCTGTAAATTCTATAATTTTACATTCACCAACTTTTATTGTATCAGGAATATTTTTATTCTTTAACCTAAAATGTTCACCATATTTGAAATTATACTCATCAAAAACAGCATCTACAACACCTTTATTGCAAAATACTGTTCTATATTCATATTCATTTTCTGAACCAATTAATAAATTTTCTTTTATTTGTATGTCGGAAATTTCTATTAAAGGTTTTTCTATAATAAATGCTTCCTCATTCTGAATAGACTCAGGTACAGAAAAATTGAAAATTAAACAATTATTTTCATAACCTTCTGAATATTCTATAAGAGAATTACCATTTTTAGCTAAAGAAAAACCGATTAAACTTCGAGGATAAAAATCAGAATATGTTGTTCTATCAAATCCTAATTTACCAGTTAAATCAAAAAAAGTTAACTGAGGCTGCGTAACAGCATCACCTTGATGAGCAAAAATACATATATTCCCTGTAGGATTAAAATCAGAACCAATAGGAGTATGTTCAGAACACATAAGCTTTCTAAATAAAGTTTGTGTATTCATATCATATATATAATTTTCATTAGGATATTCAAATACATCTAATGTTCCTGCTGAACATAAAGATAAACCCAAAAAACGTCCATCCTGCGATATGGATAAACTGCTGATTAAATTTAAGTATTGAGAAAACTTATATGTATCTATTTCTTTAATATTAGGGAAATCACTTAAAGATAATACTTTTACATCATTATTCATTAAGACTACATACATCATATTATTTGATTGATTATATACAGCATCAACAATAGGTGCATTCGTATCAACGTAATACTTAATAAATTTCCCTTCTATATCAAGAAATTGAATTTTACAAGAATAATC
>JAFRQN010000235.1 GCA_017428585.1 Bacteroidota bacterium
TATTTTTTGGATTTTTAATTTTAGTTAGTATATAACATTCATAATTTGGAAATAATTGATATTGGTGATATGATGTCAATACTTCTTCAAAATTAGAAGTATATATGGAGTCCAATAATCTTATTTCTGATTTATGAAATACTTTAAAATCTCTATCAACAGCATGTCCTGCAAAATAATTTGTATCAAACTCTTTTACTAATTTATTGAAATCAAAATAGATTAGATAAATATTGATTGAATGCAGTCCACTTATATCTTTTGCTGCTCTATAAGATAAATCTAAAATATGTTTTGTTCTATATGGTCCACGGTCATTGATTTTAACAAGGACGCTTTTATTATTATTATAATTTGTAATTTTTGCTATAGTTCCAAATGGAATTTTTCTATGTGCAGCCGTATAATCATACATATCATAACGGTCTCCACTTGCTGTTTTTCTTTTGTGGAATCTATGAGCATAATAGGATGCAGATCCTTTTATTTGATTTATATAACTATGCGAATCATTATCGATACTATTACTTGTATCTAAAGATAAAAAACTTCCATTAGTTATAATTGAATGAGAGTTGTTTAAACCTTCACTATTACAATTATAACTAAAAAAAAGTGATAATACGAAATAGATACAGTAATGATATAAATGATGCATATTATTAAATCTTATAATATCTAAAACTATTTATTTGTAAATTGTGCTTTTAATGTAAATGTAACTTCTGAATCTTTCTTTACAGGTACACTAAAAGTTATTGTATTAGCATTTTTTTTCGTCCAATTATAATCTAATTTTAATATTTTCCAATTATTATAATAACTATAACCTATAGGGCAATTAAATACAACTTCTACGTCTTCGCTGCTTTTACGGTTTCTTAGTTTAAATTCAATTTCAACTTCTTCTGTT
Organism: Bacteroidota bacterium; assembly: GCA_017428585.1. Lineage (GTDB taxonomy): Bacteria > Bacteroidota > Ignavibacteria > Kapaibacteriales > UBA2268 > JAAYTD01. The sequence continues at coordinate 914 of JAFRQN010000235.1, forward strand.
TTATTATTTATTTTTTTTCTTTCTATAGTTGTAGCATCGAGCTTAACATCAAATGCTTTTCCAATGTTTAGAATTATTTCCTCATCTTTAGGAGTATGATTTATCATATCTTCGCCAATAAATTCTGTTGAGGTTCCATCAGATTTGTTCATTCTAATTTTTCCCTTAGGGAATGGCATTCCTAAATTATTCTCTTTGCTGTTTTTGAATTTAATTGAGACATTGGCATTAAGTTCTTTATTTTGAGTGTAAGGTGATAAAGTTGTATTAACAGATAAAATCTTTTTTACTGGTACATCTTTAGCATCAAACAGTGCTAATTGTTTATTTTCGTTGTTTTTAATTGTAGTTCTTCTGCCTAAATCATATAGATGATATTCAAAAAATTCTTTTTCTGCAAATCCTGTTGCTTCTTCTGCCATTTCTAAATCCATAGTTGTTTTTCTTGTCAATAATCTATATTCATCATTATAACCGCTATTGCTAACTTGATTTATATCTCCAGCAATCAATTTTACTTTTGCGTTGTTGTAAGTTGTACCAGATGTATTTTTTAATGTAACCCATGCTGATATATTCATCTTTTTATCAGATGGATCTAACTCTGCAACATATTCAGCATTCCAGTTTAATCCTGAAGTGTGATATGTTAATTCTGCTGTTTGGTCTTCTGTCTTGTTAGCTTTTATTGTCCATACCAATGTTGGTCTTGTAATAAAATTCTCAGGTAGTTTTGGTACAGATATTTGTGATTTTGATACGTCTGGAAGCATAATTAATCCACCGTCATCTTTTTGCAATACTACTTGAGAGCCAGCATTTAATAA
>JAFRQN010000033.1 GCA_017428585.1 Bacteroidota bacterium
AATATTAAAAAAAATAAATATTATGGAAAATAAAAATATAACTTTCATGAAATCGCCTGTTACTTTAATAGGCACGGAAGCAAAAGTAGGTACAGAAGCGCCTAATTTTTCTGCTTTAAAATCTGATTTAACTTCAATCGATTTATATTCTTTTAATGATAAAATAAAAGTCATTACTGTTTTTCCTTCAATAGATACCAAAGTATGTGCAATGCAGGTTAGAAAGTTCAATGCTGAATTAGGCAGTATATCGCCTGATGTTGTAGTATTGGCTATTTCAAATGACTTGCCTTTTGCTCAATCAAGATTTTGTGCAGCTGAAGGATTAAGCCATGTTGTAACTCTATCAGATCATAGAAATACAGAATTTGGCTTAAAATATGGTTTCTTGATTAAAGAATTGAGATTATTATCTCGTGGCGTAGTGATCGTTGACAAAGATAATACAATAAAATATGTAGAATATGTAAAAGAAGTTTCTAATGAGCCTAACTACGAAAAAGCAATAGAAGCTGTGAAAAATATGATTGATTAATTTGTTTTTTTTGTAAGTATTAAATATTAATTTAAGGATATATAATGCAAAAAAAGAATGAATATGTATTAATTCTTGGTATTTCAAGCGGATTTGGCAAAGCAACAGCAATTGCTTTTGCAAAAGAAGGTTATGATATTTATGGTGTACATCTTGATACAGGCAAAGTAAAAGATGACATTGAAAAGTTTAGAATAGAGTTAGAAAGCATGGGTGTAAATGCTACTTTCTTTAATAGAAATGCCAGCTCTGATGAACATCGTTTAGAAATTATAAATTATATTCAAGAAAAAGAAAAGAAACACACAATGAGAATGATGCTGCATTCAATGGCATTTGGCGCTTTAAAACCTCTCATTAATAAAAATGATGAAGAAATGGTTTCCAAAAAGCAGCTGTTAATGACCATGGATGTAATGGCTAATTCTCTCGTATATTGGGCTCAAGATTGTTTTAAAAATGATTTGTTTGCAGAGAATGCAAAAATATTTGCTATGACAAGTATTGGGTCGCAGCGTGTAAGCATTGGTTATGGCGCTGTTTCGGCTGCAAAGGCTGCTTTAGAAGCATATATTAGACAGTTGGCAGTAGAATTGGGACCATACAAAATTTCTTCCAATGCTATATTAGCAGGCGTTACCGATACTCCTGCTGCACGAAAAATTCCAGGTTTTGAAAGCATGATAAAACGTACTGAAACTCATAATCCTTATAAGCATAATACGAATCCTGAGCTTGTAGCAAAGGCTATTTTAATGCTTTCTAATCCTGATTATTATTTTATTAATGGACAAACTATTGCCGTAGACGGCGGTGAAAATATTCTTAATTTTGCTGAATAATTATTAATGGTTAAAGTTTTATTTATTGGTGATATTGTTGGATATCCAGGATTAGATTTTGTTGTTGAAAACTTAGAAATCTTAAAACAAAAATATTGTTCTGACTTCGTTATTGTTAATGGCGAGAATGTATGTAATGGAAAGGGCATTACAACAGAAGAAGCTGATAAACTTTTTAACGTAGGTGTAGATGTTATTACGACAGGCAATCATATATGGGATAATTGGTATTCTAAATCATTGCTTAAAGATTCTAAAAGAGTTGTAAGACCTATAAACTATCCTCCTGGAAATTTAGGCAAAGGGTTTGTTATAGTCAAGCATCCTGTTTTGGGTATTGATATTGCCGTATTGCAGCTGCAGGGCCGTATGTTTATGCAGACTATTGATTGTCCATTCAGGGCAGTAGATAATGCTGTTGAGCTTATACATAAAAAAAGTGATACAAATATTATTATAGTTGATTTTCATGCTGATGCAACAAGTGAAAAAATAACTATGGGTTGGCATGTTGACGGTAAAGTTAGTGCCATTGTTGGAACTCATACGCATATACAAACAGCAGATGCTCAAATCCTTCCTAATGGGACTGCTTATATTACTGATTGTGGAATGTCTGGACCGTATGATTCTGTTTTGGGAATGGATAAAAAGGTTGCTTTGAACAGATATATATATCAAACTGCTTTTAAGTTTATGCCTGCAACAGAAGATATACATATATGCGGTGTAAGTATATATATTGATGAAGTAAGCGGACAGGCTCTTAAAATTGAAAGATTAATATATCCTGCTTTTTGCCAAGAAGTCAACCTAAAGAATTAATGAATATATAGATTTTATTATATTATATAATTGGAGTATATATGCTTGTAGATGAATATAAAATTAAAACTGCTTTAATTTCAGTATCTGACAAAACTGGAATTGTGGAATTTGCTCAAAAACTAAGCGAGCGTGGTATTATTATTTATTCTACTGGTGGAACAGAAAAACTGCTCAAGGAAAATAATGTACCTGCTAAAAGCGTTACTGAATTAACTAATTTCCCAGAAATCCTTAATGGCAGAGTTAAAACTTTACATCCTGCTGTTCATGCAGGCTTGTTGGCTGATTTAGGTGTTGAGGAGCATAGAAATCAAATAGAAAAATTAAATATAAATTCTATTGATTTGCTTGTAGTTAATTTGTATCCATTTGAGAAAACACTGAAAAAAGAAGGTGTAACACATGAAGAATTAATTGAAAATATTGATATTGGCGGACCTACTATGATTCGTTCGGCTGCAAAAAATTACAAGTGGACGGCTGTTGTAGTAAATCCTTCTCATTATCAAACAATAATTGATTATATTGATAAAAATGGAGCTATTCCAGAAGAGTTTAGAGTAAAATTAGCAGGCGAGGTATTTAATCATACTGCAGCATACGATGCTTTAATTGCTAAATATTTTAATAAAATCAATAATATAGAATTTCCTGAAACGCTTACTTTATCTTATAGAAAAGTTCAGGATTGTAGATATGGTGAAAATTCTCATCAGCCAGCTGCTGTTTATGGTGATTTCCTTGACTTGTTTAAGAAGCTGCATGGCAAAGAATTATCTTATAACAATATAGTAGATATAAGTGCTATTGCTGAGTTGATGCTTGAATTTGATTCAAGCAAGCCAACTGTAGCTATCGTTAAACATACAAATCCATGCGGTGTTGCAACAGCTGATAATTTTGTTGATGCTTATAAATTAGCTTTTGCAACTGATACTGTTTCTCCTTTTGGCGGCATTGTGGCAATAAATGGGGTAATGGATAAAGATTTTGCTTCTGAAATACATTCATTGTTTACAGAAGTACTTATTGCAAGCGAATTTACGCCAGAAGCATTGGAAATATTGACTAAAAAACGTGATAGACGATTAATCGTTGCTAATTTCGATAATATTAGAAATTCAATAGGTCATGCTTTCAAATCTATTCCAAGCGGAATGCTCTATCAAAGAGCTGATAAATTGCTCTGTGATGGCGAATTAAAAGTGGTTACAAAACGTAAACCTTCTGATGAAGAAATGGAAGCTCTAATTTTTGGATGGAAAATAGCAAAACATGTTAAATCCAACGCTATCGTTTATGCAGCAAAAAATAGAACATTAGGTATTGGTGCTGGACAAATGTCGCGTGTAGATTCTTCTCGTATTGCTGTTGAAAAAGCTCAAATGGGCAATATAGATCTTAAAAATTCTGTTGTTGCTTCTGATGCTTTCTTCCCATTTGCTGATGCTTTAATGGAAGCTGTAAATGCAGGTGCAACAGCTGTTATTCAACCAGGTGGATCTGTTAGAGATGAAGACGTAATTAAAGCAGCTGATGAAAATAATATCGCTATGGTATTTACTGGAATGAGACACTTTAGACATTAAAATTAATAAAATGATTATATAACCAAACAAAAAAGGGAATTTGTTAAATTCCCTTTTTTATTATATATAGCGATATTTTAAAATAAATATTCTATTTTATGTTTACTAATTTTCTAAGTTCTGCAATTTCCTGTCTGTCAAGGAATCTATATTCTCCTCGTTTAAGTCCTTTGGTTGATAAATTATGATAAAATTTTCTATCCAATGATTTAACTTCGTAATTTAATTTTTCAAACATCTTTTTTACTTCGTGGTTTTTGCCTTCTGTTAATATTACAGTAACTTTAGTATTGTCTTTTATATCAATATTAATAACACATGGAGCTGTTGTTACATTTGGTTCTATTTCAATTCCTTTTGCAATAAATGATGCATCGCTTGTTTTTAAAGGTTTGTCCAATTTTGCCTTGTAAATACGTTGTACTTGATAGCGTGGATGTGTTAATCTATTGGCTAATTCGCCATCATTAGTTAACAGCAAAACGCCTGTAGTATTTCTGTCCAATCTGCCTACAGGATATACTCTGTCATA
>JAFRQN010000236.1 GCA_017428585.1 Bacteroidota bacterium
ATACTATTTCTATCTGCGGAGTTGACGAGACTCGAACTCGCGACCCCCTGCGTGACAGGCAGGTGCTCTAACCAAACTGAGCTACAACTCCTAAAAGTAATTATATAAATTTTTTATAATTACATAATGATTGAATACAAAAATAGAAATTTTTTGAATAAAAACCAAATTTTTTTTATTTGTTGTAATTTTTTTTGAATTTTTTTAATATATTATAAACTAAATAAAGTTATGAAAAAATAGAATTTTTTACTAATTTTGTATAAATTAAAATAGGAATTTTGATGAATAAATATTTTAATTTTAAGAACGTTTTGATAATAGGTGCATCACGCGGCATAGGTCGTGCGTTGAGTTTTAAATTTGCTGAATTAGGTGCAAATTTATTTATTGCTGCAAGGAATGAAGATAATTTAAGAAATATAGTAGAATCTATAAGAAGTAAAGGTGGAAAAGCGGATTATGCAATATGTGATGTTACTATAAAATCTGATGTTAAAAATACAATACAGAAGGCGAATGATATATTAGGTAAAATTGATATAGCAATTATTAATTCTGGAATAAATGGTTCAGAAGGATTTGATAATTTTGATAGTGAGGTTTTTAAAAGGATATATAATGTAAACATTTATGGCATACTTCACTCATTAGAATATTTAATTCCAATTATGAAGCAAAATAATTCTGGAATTATAGCAGGAGTTAGCTCGCTTGCTGATGTATATGGGTTTCCTGGATCTGGTGCTTATTGTTCTTCCAAGGCTGCAGCTACTACTATATTAGAAGCAGTTAGATTAGAATTGGCACGTTTTAATATAAAAGTAATTACGATAAAACCAGGTTTCGTATATACTGATATGACAAAGGATATTAAGTATCCAATGCCTTTTATTATAGATGCAGAAAAAGCATCTGATTATATAGTAAAAGGTATAAAAAAAGAAAAAAATATAATATCATTTCCTTTTATGACAAAGATGTTGGTTGGAATTGCTAAATTACTTCCTGCTAATATTATGAATTTTGTATTTAAAAATAGGGAGTTTAGATTTTAATGTCCTTTGTTGAAATTGTCCTTATAGCAATTACTCTTGGTGTAGATGCTTTTTCAATAGCAGTTGTAGGTGGTGTGTGTTTTAAGGAAATTCAATTAAAACAACGTTTATCTTTGATATTGCATTTTGGACTTTTTCAATTGGCTATGTTCCTATTAGGTGGGTGTATTGGTAATACAGTTCTTCATTATATTCAGGCTGTTGATCATTGGGTTATTTTATTATTACTTGGATTTATTGGTGGAAAATTAATATATGATGCTTATCATGAAGAAAATGAAGATAAACTTCAGGAAGAATTCTTTTCTGAAAAGAATGTATTAATTATGGCTTTAGCAACAAGCATAGATGCATTGGCAGTAGGATTGAGTTTTGCTTTGATTAATGAAGCTCTTATGTTTCCCGCTATTGTTATCGGGATTGTTGCTGCATTAATGACCTATATAGGAATTTTTTTAGGAAATGCTTTTTCTAAAATAATAAATGAAATACAAAAAATACAGGTTGCAGCTGGAATTGTTTTAATATGTATCGGTATTAAAATTTTTTTAGAACATATAGAAATTTTTTAGTAATTTATGCGTAAAAATATAAAACAGAACGAAGTTACTATTTCAGAAGAAAATATATTGAAATTAGTACCAATACATAATAAAGAATTTAAGTATAATGAAAGTGGGTGTATAGATATATTGGTTCCACGTTCAAAAATTGAATTTATACAAAGACTTTTGCCAGAGTCTCGAAAATATATGTGTGCAAATCTTGATGAGTTGGGAACTACTGTATGGAATCTAATAGATGGTAAAAAGAATATTGAAGAAATTGCAAAGCTTTTAGAAGAAAAATATGGCGAAAAAGTAGAACCAGTTCTTAAAAGACTTACTTTATTTTTAAGAAATTTATATCAAAATAATTTTATTATATTTAATAAAGATAAAGAAAAATAATAAATTAGATAATACGTAATATATAATATAAATATATTTTTAAATTTTAATAACAAACATGGAGTA
>JAFRQN010000034.1 GCA_017428585.1 Bacteroidota bacterium
ATACAGCAATAAAATATTACCTTATTTATCAGGAATAGATAACTCATTATTGCGTGGAATAACAGCTAAATATACTTTTAATTTATTCAATAAATTAAATTTAACTTCTATGGGTTGGTATTCTAATAAAAATTGCTGTTTTATTGATAGAACAACAACATTTTATGATATAGATTATTCTACTCCAAAAGAACACACCAAGGAAGAATTTACTGGTGCTGCAATAATATTAGGCAGCTGTTCCTATAATCTGGGTATTAATCTTTCACACTATAATTATAACATTCAAAATAATGATAGTCTTCTATTTATACCCAAAGTAAATGGAATATTAGGTAGTATATTTGGCATTTATAACACCGATAAAATTTATTTCAATGGTGAATTAACCATTGACAATAATTATAAGACAGGATTAAAAATAGGTTCTGCCTATCAAGATAAATTCTTTAATTTTATGCTTAATCTGCGTTCATACGATGAGAATTTTTATTCACCTTTTGGTATGAATATTGGAGAAACAATCACACCTAATAATGAATTAGGACTAAATATAGGCTTTGTTTGGAAAAAAGATCATATTTTAAAAAATTATACCTATATAGATTGGTTTAAAACATATTCTCCTACAAAATTAGTAGATACAATAATTAATGGCTTAGATTTATTCACAAAATTCGATCTAAATTTTTCTAAAAAACTGGCTTCATTTATACAATTTCAACTTAAAAACAATACTGTTCCATTCCAAACTAATAACAACATTACATATTATCAACAAGATAAATTTAACTTTCAAACAGAATTGAATTATAATATAAATAATAAAATAAGCATAAGAAATAGAATAGATATAATTACAATAGACAAAAATGGCACAGAAAACAATGAAACAGGAATAGGATTATTTATAGAAGGGAAATGGGAAATTAGTCATAAAATATATTTACAGTCAAAAATAACATATTTTTCAACTGATAGTTATGCATCTGCTATAAAACAATTTAACTATTATACAAATTTTGCCAATATAAGAAGTTTATATGATAAAGGAACACAGTCAAATATTTCTTTGACAATAATTCCAACTTCTTATTGTAAGATATATTTTTCTTATGAAAATTATTATAAAATAAAAAATTCTATAAATAATATACAAAATATGGTTATACCTAAAAATCTTATTTATTGCCAATTAGATTTTAATTTTTAATACATGAAATATAAAAAAAAAGAGTAATCTAGGATTACTCTTTTTTTATTTTTATTTCATTATTATTTTTCTTCTTCAGATTTTTCTTCTTTAGGCTCCTCTGCTTTTTCTTCTGGTTCAGCATTTTCACGTTCTGAATTAGGAATTTCATGAATATCAGTTACTTCACCTTCAGAAAATTCGCTTGTAGGAATTTCTTCAATATCATAATCTACTATGTCAGCTGGAGGTTCTGGATATGAAAATTCTTGTTTAAGAACTTCTTCAATTTCTTTATCTCCAGGTTGATAAACAGGAACATCTTCTGGCAAATCAGAACCAGATGCAAATTTATCAGCATTAGGAACTGGATGTTGTTCATTATATTTATCAATAATAGCTTGATCTTTTCCGCGTAAGCATTCAACAACAGAAAGAACGATTTTCTTAGCTTCTTTGTCAAATTCAACAACCTTTAGAGGAAGTATATCACCTAAATTAAAGTAATCGCTAATTCTCTTAACAGGAGCAAAAGATAATTGAGAAACAGGAACAAAACCATCAACGCCATCAGGTAATTCAATAATAATACCCTTTTCAATAATACGTTCAATTTTAGCTTCAGTCTCTGTACCAATCTTATATTTATCTTCAAAAGTATCCCATGGATTTTCTGTTAATTGCTTATGACCTAAAGAAATACGTCTTAATTCAGGATCTATATTAAGAACAACAACATCAAGTTCATCACCTTTCTTAACGAATTCACCCGGATGTCTGATTTTTTTAGTCCAGCTTAAATCGCTAATATGAACAAGACCATCAACACCTTGTTCTAATTCAACAAATACACCAAATATAGTAAGATTTCTAACTATTCCTCTATGTACAGAACCAGTAGGATAACGTTTGATTAAGTCTTCCCAAGGATCAGGAGTAAGTTGTTTCATACCAAGAGCAAGTTTCTTTTCGTCCTTATCAATATTAAGAACAACTGCTTGTACAACTTGACCCATAGAAACCATTTGTGATGGATGTTTAATATGTTGTGTCCAAGACATTTCACTGATATGAATTAAACCTTCCACACCTTTTTCGATTTCAATAAATGCACCGTAATCAGTAAGACTAACTACTTTACCTTCAACTTTTGTACCTGCTACATATTTATCTCCAATATTATCCCATGGATGTGGAGTAAGTTGTTTCATGCCAAGAGAAATACGTTTCTTTTCTTCATCATAGTCAAGTACAACAACTTTAACAGTAACATCAAGGTCAACAACTTCAGATGGATGAGAAACACGACCCCAACTAAGATCAGTAATGTGAACTAAACCATCAATACCACCAAGATCAACAAATACACCAAAATCAGAAATAGCTTTTACCACACCTTCAAGAACTAAACCTTTTTCAAGTTTAGCCATGATAGCTTCTCTCTGTTCTGCAAGATGTTCTTCTAATAATACTTTATGAGAAACAACAACGTTTTCACTTGGATGATTAACTTTTACAACTTTAACATCTATACTCTTTCCAACCCAAGCATCAAAATCACGAATAGGTCTTACATCTATTTGTGAACCTGGTAAGAAAGCTTCTATACCTAATAAGTCAACAACCATACCACCTTTTATACGGCGTGTGATTTTAACTTTTGTTACCTCTTGACTTGCATTAAGAGCTAAAATATCTTCCCAAATACGCATGAAATCTGCTCTACGGCGTGAAAGTAATATTCTACCAGAAACATCTTCCATTTTTTCAATAAAGACATCGATTTCTTCACCTGGAACATAAGATTCAGCGTTAATTAATTCACCCTTAGGAATAACTCCATAAGATTTGAATCCTATATCAACAAGAACTTCATCTTTATTAAATTTAACAATTTTACCTTTTATTAATTCATCTTCTTTAATAACTGTTACGGATTTATCGGTGAGATTGCGGAAGGTATCATCGCTCATTTCTAAGTTATTAAATTTTTCATTAAGTAAATCATCTAAGTTTACTTCTTTTGCAGAATCTTTTTTGTTTTCAGTTGCAACATTAGATTCTTGTACTGTTTGTTCAGCCATCTAAATTGTTTTTTTATAAAATATGAAACATATACGTCTTTAAGACGCAACTTAATTATAATAAAAAAATAGTACAAGAGGAGGGAATCGAACCCTCATGGCTTTAAGGGCCACTGGATTTTGAGTCCAGCGCGTCTACCAATTCCGCCACTCCTGCTACTAAATTAAAAAAATACAATATCAAAAACTTTGATATTGTATAATATATTGAAAATTTTTGTGGGCGTTGAGGGAGTCGAACCCCCGACCCTCTGCTTGTAAGGCAGATGCTCTAGACCAACTGAGCTAAACACCCTTATATTATCTATTTATTTTTTGTCAATCATTACAAATACAAAATTACGAACTTTTTTATTAAATTCCAAATTATTTTTTATTATTTTACTTGTATTTGCAAACGCACAATAATTAAAGTACAAATTTATAGATTTTTTTATTAATTTCCAAATTTTTTATTATTGAACAATAAAAATAAAAACTCCTAAATAATTTTAGGAGTTTTTTTATATAAAAAAATTATAACGGAATTATAATATATTAATCCAATTTATAATCATTGTTCATATTCTTTTTTACCCTAAAATAAAATGCTAATACAACTGCAATAGTTATAACAGCAGCAATACTATAAGCTAAAGTATGTTCTAATCCAAAGCCGTCAGTTTTTGCAATAAAAATATAAGTAGAACATACACAGGTCATAAACAAAGCAGGTATTAAAGAAATAATGAACTTACCCTTATCTTGTATAATATAAGCAGTAATAGCCCAAAGAGTAATAGTTGCCAGCAATTGATTAACCCATGCAAAATATCTCCATATAACATCAAAGGAAATCTGCAGCAATATAAAAGCAATAATAAAGAAAGGCAGGGTTACAGCAATACGTTTAGCAATGCTGTTCTGCTTGATATTAAATAGATCAGCAACTATTAACCTGCCAGATCTAAAAGCAGTATCACCACTGGTTATTGGTGCTGCAATTACACCTATAATAGCAAGAATACCGCCA
>JAFRQN010000237.1 GCA_017428585.1 Bacteroidota bacterium
ATTTTGACCAATTAAGTTATTCGCCTGAACAATATGCTGTTTTTATGAAAGAAACAGGATTATTTGAGTTACTTGAAAACAAAATAATAAAAAATTTATATGATTATGTTCTTGGAGTAGAAACAGGATTAAATTCCAATGCTAGGAAAAATAGAAGTGGGCATATTATGGAAAATTTGGTAGAAAATTTTATTATCAAAACAGGTTATAAAAAAGAAGAATCATACTTTAAGGAAATGAATTCTGACCAAATAATAACTATGTGGAATTTAGATGTACCTACAGAAAACATTATAAATAAAGAAAAGAAGAGATTTGATTTTGTTGTAAAAACAAATAAGTATATTTATGGAATTGAAACTAATTTTTATCATGGCGGTGGTTCTAAATTAAATGAAACAGCAAGAAGCTATAAACTATTAGCAGAAGAATTAAATAAAATTAAAGGTTTTAAATTTATTTGGATTACAGATGGATATGGTTGGAAAACAGTAAGGAATGGTTTAGAAGATGCTTTTAATACAATAGAAAATATTTATAATATTAATGATATTAAAAACGGAATTCTGAAAAAACTTCTTAAATAGTAAAATTATATTCCAGTAAAATAACAATTTACGCTATTTTATATACTTCTAATTTTTTAAGTATTTTTTCTTTAAGTACTTTATGATTTTCCTGTGATAAGTTCTCATCACTTTCGATTATTTGATCTGCTATGGTATATGCTTGGCTTAATGCGTCCACATCTCTTTGTATATTAGAAAAATTAAATTGTTTTAGAAAACCAGCTTGAGCCGTTCCATATAAATCGCCGCTTCCACGTATTTCAGCATCGACTTCTGCTATTTCAAATCCATCATTAGTCCCCTGCATAGTTTTCAGTCTTATGACAGCGTTTATTTGTTCGTCATCATCTTGTTTTTTAGACAGCTGATATTTGAAATTATCTTGAGTCATCAAGAAACAATATGATTGTTCATTACTTCTTCCCACACGTCCTCTTAATTGATGAAGTTGAGAAAGTCCAAAACGTTCTGCATTTTCAATAACCATTACCGATGCATTAGGCACATCAATTCCAACTTCAATAACTGTCGTTGCAACAAGAATATCAAATTCTTTATTTAAGAATTTGTTCATTACCTCTTCTTTTTCATTCCAAGCCATTTGACCATGTACAAGACCGCATTTTAAATGCGGGAATATCTGATTTTGTATAATTCTGTGATGTTCAATAGCAGATTTTAGTTCCAGCTTGTCTGATTTTTCAATTAGAGGATAAACAATATATGCCTGTCTGCCCTTAATGATTTCATTATTTATGAAATTAAACATATTGTTTCTTTGATTTTCGAACACTATTTTTGTTTTTATCGGCAATCTGTTTTTGGGCATTGTTTTTATCACAGATACTTTCAAATCACCGTAAAGAGACATAGTAAGCGTGCGTGGAATAGGAGTAGCAGACATATACAAAACATGCGGCACATAATTATTGTCCATAGATTCTTCAGCCAGCTTAATTAAATCGCCGCGTTGTTTTACTCCAAATCTATGTTGTTCATCTATAACTATAAGTCCTAAATTTTTATATTTGATATCTTTTTGGAATAATGCGTGTGTACCTATTATGAGATTGGCTTCGCCTGACAATAATTTTTCGCACAATTCAGCTTTTGCTTTTTTTCGCATTCCGCCTGTCAGTTGTGCTATATGAACATTATCAAAGTCATTTAATAGATTAGATATGGTATGAAAGTGCTGTTCAGCAAGTATTTCTGTTGGAGCAAGCATCACAACTTGATAGCCTGCATCAATCACCATAAGCATTGTAAGAATAGATACTATTGTTTTTCCTGAACCAACATCACCCTGAAGCAGTCTTGTCATAGGTTTTCCTGATGCAAAATCTTTGGCAAAATCCCAAAGAACAGCACGCTGATCAGGACTTAACGCAAATGGAAGTTTATCAAACAGTTTCCGTGCAGACTTGCTTTTTTCTTTTATAATTATTCCAGATTCATTTTTGACATCTTTAATATTCTTTATTTTTATCGCTAATTGATATACAAGCAGCTCTTCTATTTTCATTCGATACAATGCCCATTCTGCATCTAAAGTATTCTTTGGAAAATGCAGTGAATACAAAGCATCTTTCAAAGTAGGCAGAATAATCTCCTTTTTTGAACCATTATCTTCATATTTCAGTACAAACTGTTCTCTTATATCTCTTGACAAACTATCTGGAAGTTCTTCTATATACTTCTCGTATTTATCAAAAGCATTATGAATAATACTTTTCAGCAAAGAATTATTAATTCTTGCGTTCTTCATTCCTTTTTTTAGAGAATATATAGGCGTTATATTATCTAAAACTGATGGATTATGTTCATCACCTTCATTTAATACTAAAATCTCTGTTGGATGAATAAACTGCAGCTTGTCAAATTTTATTTCTGGTCTTCCACTTACTATTAATACATCGCCCTTTTTATATTTTTTATAATAACTATCTGCATATTGGAAAAAAAGTATTTCAAATATACAGCCTGTAAAATCACGCATTGTAAGTACTAATCTTTTTTTCCTATATGAATAATTTATCAATTCAGCGCCAACAACTCTGCCTAATATATTTACTTCCTGCTTCAATGTAGCAAAGAAAGATTTTTTATTTAGTATTTCTTTAGTAAATTCAAAACGCTTAGCTGTTTTTAATAGTTCCACCTTCTTTGAAAAAGTAGGAGTATTTTTTTCTGTAAACAGCTGATATTTCTCTACATTATTAGATATGGTATTGCTTGTATTTTGAGGTTTCTGGCTGTAAAGATTAGCAAAATCGAAATAGTAGTTATTATTGCTGCTATAAAAATTATTATATGCAGCAATAATATCCCGTACGGAACCTGCGTTTTTTCTATCTATATATCGTACAGGAAAGTATGTCAGCAAATCATATACGCTTTTTATGCCATCGCTGATAAGGGCATCAGCACGTCTGTCGCCCACGTCTTTTATATATCTTAGACGGGCATATTCCTCAGGCGTAATCTCCAAAGTTTTATTTACAGAAGTTTTTGACATAAAAGTGTATATTAATGTATAATATAAGTTCTATTAATAAATACAAATATAACAAAAATATGATAATTTTTTATATTAAAAGAATTATATAAGTATATAATAACATATATAAACAAAAAGAGCAGTATTAATACTGCTCTTTTATTTAATAATATATGTTTTTAATATATTTTTGATTATTCTGCTGGAGCTGTTTCTGGCTCTTCAGGTAAATTAGTATATTTATCAAAGAAATCAAAAACTTCATTAAACCAAATAATATATTCTTGTGATTTTGCTATAAAATGAGTCTCATCAGGATATACTATAAGCTCTGATGGAATTTTCTTAACTTGAGCTACAGTAAAGGCTTCCAAACTTTGAGTGTAAGGTACTCTGAAATCATATTCGCCTGTTGAAATAATTATAGGAGTATCCCAATTATCAGCAAAATTATGTGGAGAGTTTTTCAAATAGAAATCCTTATTTTTTGCTTCCCAATATGGTCCACCATATTCCCAATCAGGGAAGAATAACTCTTCTGTTGCACCGTACATACTTGTGAAATCAAAAACGCCGCAGTGAGACATAAATGCCTTAAAACGTTTATTGTGATTGCCTGCAAGCCAGAATGTAGTAAATCCACCTGCTGAAGCACCTATTGCAACGCATTTATTGCTGTCTATATAGCTTTCTTTTCTCATAGCATCAGTTGCATCCAAAATATCCTGCATTGGCTTTCCACCCCAATCGCCTGTGATTGCATCTATCCAGTCTTGTCCAAATCCTGGACAGCCGCGTCTATTAGGAGCAACAAGTACATAATCACGTGATGTCAATAAAGACATATTCCAACGATAACCGAATGCTTGGCTTATCATTTGCTGTGGACCGCCTTGGCAGTAAGTAATCAAAGGATATTTTTTGTTTTTGTCAAAGTTTGGAGGGAATACCACCCAGCAATGAACTTTTTTACCGTCTCTTGTATCGATCCAGCGTTCTTCAAATGTACAGAAAGCATATTTTCTCATTATATCTTTATTGATATTTGTTATTTGTCTAACATCGCCTCCTGATGTAGAAATTGAACAAATATCAAGTGGTTTTGCCATACTTGTTACACCAAAAACTAATGTTTTGCCTGCTTTGTCAATAGACAATCCTGAATAATCATAATCGCCTTTTGAGAATTGAACAAATTTTTTATCTGCTATATTTGCCTTAAATATCTGCATTGTTCCTTGACAAGTAGCAGTTGCAAAAA
Source organism: Bacteroidota bacterium (assembly GCA_017428585.1). Taxonomy (GTDB): domain Bacteria; phylum Bacteroidota; class Ignavibacteria; order Kapaibacteriales; family UBA2268; genus JAAYTD01. The sequence continues at coordinate 4,331 of JAFRQN010000237.1, forward strand.
TAGATTTGCTGTCTGGAGTCCAGATATATTCATCTATCCATTGGTCGAAGCCTTGAGTAAGTTCTGTAAATTCTTTCTTTGCTTTATTATATACCATTAATCTTATTCTATCAGATTCAAAACCTGCTCTTAATTGGCTTGTAAACGCAATATATTTGCCATCTGGAGAATATGCAGGATTCTTATCATAGCCGAGGAAACCCTCTGTTAAGTTAGTTGTTTCACCGCCTTCTAATTTGTAGATATAAATATCAGAGTTTGTGTTGCGGGCAAAATCTACTCCTGTATATTTCTTACAGGTATATAAAATTTCCTTTGAATCAGGAGACCATGATATTTCATTTGGACCACCAAAAGGTACTAGCGGAGAATCGTAAGGTTCGTTTGGCATGATATCTTTTGCAAATGAAGCTGGACCGTTTATCGGCATTACAAATATATGACTGTAAGTACCGTCAAGCCAATGATCCCAATGACGAACAGGAATTTCTGTATATATTCTTATATTTGCTTTTGCACAATCTGGATATTTTGCAGCAAAAGTCTTTTTTACTCTTACTGATTTGGTAAATGAAAAATGTTCTCCATTTGGTGAAAACTGCAAATTTGATATTGGATCATTGAATGTAGCAACTTTTGTTGGTGCGCCATTTGGAACATAAACGCTGTATATATAATATGTACCTGCTTTATTTTGTATATAAGCAAGTTTCTTTCCATCAGCGCTCCATACAGGAGAATCTATTGGATCATCATCTGTTTTTATTTCTAAAGTCTCATCACCTGATTTTGACACTAAAAACAGCTTGTGTTTCATTGTGTTGTCTTCAATAGATGGAGTTGTAGTTTGATATGCTATCCATTCACCGCTTGGTGAAATTGAAAAATTGCTTATTCTATGGATAGAATAAAGAGCTTCTACCGTTATATTTTCTTTTGCATTTGCAGTATTCATAAAGCAAACCAAAAATAAAATAATAGATAATGAATATAAATATTTTTTAAACATATTGCTTCTTTATTTAATTATAATTATTTCTTAAATTATTTTATTATTCAAATTAATAATTGAACAAACCGATGAAAACACCGAATTTAACATTTAAGCCTTGAGGCATCATAGTACTTGGTACGTTGTTATAAGCGTTGCCACCGTTTATAGACCAAGCATTGTCTGCGAATGGATTATCAAAATCTATTAGATAGCTGACACCCAAACGAAGCATTAATAAGCTGGTAACAGCATATTCTATGTTTAATTGAGGTTCTACTGCCCAATATGAGTATTTTATTTGTTCATTATAGTAATTTGTTGTTTCTCCAAATTCTACGCTTGTCGGCGATGTAAAATTATTTAATGTCATCTTGCCAAAGTTTAAGCCAATTCCAGGAGCAACAGCAAAAGATGAGAATGGAAGCAAAGCGTATGAAAATACAACACCTGTCATATTATTAGAAAGTTCTGATGTATATTTTAACTTAGCTTCTGTATCTTCCATTGCAGCCTCTGCATCACGGAGCTTAGAAACATTTTGATATGTTACACCTAATCTCAAATTATGAGGCAGTGCTGTAAAAAATTCTATTCCTAATGGGAAAAGAGGACCGTCAAAATCTTTTAATGATTTTGGTGCAAGATATTTGCTGTTTATATCATCATAATTCATAAACAATAAATTTCCTGTTACACCTAATCCTAATGAGAAATAGCCTGCTGATGCGTCTATTTCTTCATTTTCAAATTCAAAATCATCTAATCTATCATCTTGTGCATTAATATTGGCAATACATGCAATATTAAAAACAAGAGATGCAAGAATAAAGAATAATATTTTTTTCATCTTTCTTTACTGATTATTTATTTTATTAATTATTTAATTTGCTTTGTTATGGAATATTAATTTCCAGTACCTTTTATTATAGCTGCAATAGTTTTGCCTACAAGAATACAGTCTAATGAGAACGACCAGTTTCTTACATAGTATTCTTCTATTCTTAGACGTTCTTCAAATGTAGAGCTTCTATCTGTTACCTGCCATAAACCGCTTACACCTGGTTTTACCTGAAAAATAGGATGTGTAGGTTTTATTTTTTCAACTTCCCATGCTAAATAGGCTCTTGGACCTATCAAGCTCATATCGCCTTTTATTACATTAAAAAACTGTGGAAGTTCATCGAGACTATATTTTCTAATAAATTTTCCTACACGGGTTAATCGCGGATCATTGTCTATTTTATGGAATTTATCAAAATCTTCCTGTAATTTCTTGTTGTTATGCAGCACTTCTTTTAATCTGTCTTCTGCATCTATCTGCATACTGCGGAATTTATACATTCCAAAATCTTTCTTGCTTACTCCGCAGCGCTGCTGACAGAATAAAATATTGCCTTTGGAATCTAACTTTATTAAAACTGCTACGATTATCTGTATTGGACTTGTTAGTACTATCAATATAGATGTTAAAACTAAGTCAAAGATACGTTTTTTAATTTGAGACGAACGCTTTAATAATTTAGTTTGAACTTCCAGACCAAGAACGCCGCCCAAATCCTGTGTTGAAGTCCAGATGCCTGAATTAAACATATCTGGAATAATTGTCAGATTAGAAAAATATGCTGAATTTTTTCTAATTATGTTTAATTGGTCTGCGGAAGGCACCTTCGGCATAGCAATTATTGCATGCTTTATATTAAGTTTTTTAGATATTTTTGGTATTATATTCAAGCCTCCTACAACAGGAACTTCCTCTATATAACCCCATTTATCTACATCGTCATCTATTATTACAACTGGCTTTAAGCCTAATAATTTCTGTTTATTTAATGTATTTGTTACCTTATGGCCTGTTCGTCCTGCACCAATTATCATTATAGGGATTCCCCACCAATCTTTCTTGGATAATAATGTTTTGGTTAATGTCCTTAATGGAAGAGTAATGCAGTTTATTATAAACCAGGCTGTTATCAAGAATATGTAAGGATGAATCGAAGCAGGTTTTAACGCTATCGCTGCAACCGCTCCTAATATGCTGAGTATAATTGTTGAAGATATTATTATTGCCTTAAATTCTGTTACTTGATCTTTCCCGTATGATGGATATAGTCCGCCAAAATAGTAAAATAAATTAAATATAGGAAGCGTCAGCAAAATTATATTCATTGAATTAGCAAATACATCATTCATACTGTAATCTAATATAAAATATTGACTTAGTATTGCTAATATGAAGCTTATTCCTGTACTTAGCATATCGCTTATTATCAAAAACAAGCTGGTATATATTTTGCTTAATCGCGATCTATTTTTATTTGTTTTAAATGCTGGATCTTTTAATATATTTGTTAAATCTTGTAATTTTAATTTCTTAGTATCTAACATATATTATTGTATATTTATGTATTCTTTATTTTTTAAAATTAAAATTTTTCTAAAATAACAAATTTTAACGACATTTCAAAAAACTTTATTTCTTTCAAGACTTTTAAGATTTTTGATTTGCTAATTTTGATATATTAAATAAAAAAAGGAAGGTATAAACCTTCCTTTTTTTAATCTTTAATCAAGAATGGATTATTGTATTACATGCCATGCAGATCCTACATAAATTAATGTTACCATTTTATTTGCAGGAAGAGAGACAATATCTTGATTATTGCTATTTTTAATAGTATAAGTAGTATTCTGACCACTTATCAAATAAATTATTTGCCCTGCATTACCATTAGATAATTGTCTATTCTGAGTATTACCTGTTATTAAAATTACAGTTTTACCTGATGGATTTATATTTCCTGTTTCTTCTGCAGTATTTATTATCGTCTCGCCATTGACTGTAAGAGTACCATCTACTGTAACACCTTGATTAACATGAAGTGAATCATTTACCACAACAGCTTTATCAGTAGCAGGATTAGAAATAGTACCATTGCCAGTAACTTTTATATTTCCAGCAACGCTGATTCCGCTATTATCACTATCTTGAGTTATAATAGATTCTTTAACAATTTTCTTATTGCTATTGTCTACGCCTGCTAAAATTACTTTACCATCACCAATAGCAGCACCGCCAGCCAATTTAGATCTATAAAGAGAACCATCTGTTATCTCATCTAATACAGTTGTTGTTGTAAATCCTGTAGCATTAGAATTGATTTTTACAATTCCATTGATAGAGAAATTATTAACACCTGCCAGCTTATTTGGTGTTACATTTGCATCAGCAATCTTATCTGTTGTTACCGCATTATTTGCAAGATCTTCTGCTGCAATAGTACCATTTGCTATCTTAGCTGATGTTACTGCATTTGCAGCGAGTTTAGCAGTTCCAACAGCACCATTATTTATTGATGTTGTATATGCATTGTTGGAATAAGTTATAGAAACATCAGTATTTGTTGTAGAACCAAGTGCATTTGCTTTTGTTTCTAATGCTGATAAACGATTTGTTAAATCTGTTGGTATAGTTATATCTGCTGTTTCAAAACCATCACCAGCAGCATTAACTTTAACAAATTTATCAGCAGTAAATGTACCTGATAATTTGTCAGGTGTTACTGCATTATTAGCAAGTTTAGCTGTTGTTACATTGCCGTCTGCTATCTTTGCTGATGTTACTGCATTTGCTGCAATAGAAGCTGTAGTAGATGTAAATGTTACATCGCCTGTTACACCTAATGGTACATAATCACTTAACTTAGTATCAACTTCACCTTTTGTATACACATCAGATGCATTAGCTTTGCCAGCAAGTCCTGTTTCTAATGCTGAATTTGTTGCATAATCTGATAATGTTGTTGTTAAGCTTGATGTTGTTACATAATTATCTAAGTCTGAAGTATTAACTTTACCAGCAAGCAATCCATCTACTTCTGTCTTTGTATATGTAGTTGATTTATCTGCAAATTTTTCATCTGCTGCTGTTTTTGTATAAACATCTGCTGTATTAGCTTTATTTGCAACTGTTGTTTGTAACTCTGCAACATCTTTTACTAAACCAGATTGTGCGTTTCCAACTGTTGTCTTTAACGAATTAACATCTGTAGTTAAATTTGTTATATTCGTTTCTGCTGTTCCTACACGTGTTGTCAAGGCTGTTAAATCTGATTGTGATGCTTTACTATTAACTGATGTCTGCAATGCTGAAATAGCTGCTGCATTATCAGCAACACCTTTTGTTAATCCGCTGTTTGCATCACCTATTGCTGTTGTATGTCCTGCAACTGTTGTTTGTAATGTTTCTAATGCTGATTGATCTGCTTTTGCTGCAAGTGATGATTGTAAGTCTGCAACATCTTTTACTAAACCAGATTGTGCATCTCCAACTGTACCTTCTAATGCTGTTACTCGATTATTTAAATTAGTTGGTAATATATCATCAATTGCTGTTGTCTTAAAGTTGCCAGTAGTACCATCAACTGTAACAAGTCCGCCTGCTGATAATGTATTATTGCCTTTTGCTAACTTAGATACAGTTACTGCTTCATTTGCAAGATCTTCTGCTGCAATAGTACCATCTGCTATCTTAGCTGATGTTATTGCATTAGCTACTATAGTAGATGTTGTACCTGAGAAGGTTACATCCCCTGTAGTTGTTAATGGAACATAATTTGATAATTCTGTTTTATCTGCCTTTCCAGATTGTAAGTTCGATATAGCTGCTGCATTATCTGCAACTCCTTTTGTTAATCCGCTGTTTGCATCACCTATTGCTGTTGTATGTCCTGCAACTGTTGTTTGTAATGTTGCTAAATCTGATTGATTTGCTTTATCTGCAAGTGCTGCTTTTGTTGCAAACTTATCATCTGCTTGTGTCTTTGTATATACATCAGCTGAATTAGCTTTTGCACCAACTAAATTATCTACTTCTGTCTTTGTGTATGTTGTTGATTGTGGTGCATAAGTATTTGATGCCTCTGTCTTGGTTAAATAATTTGCTAATTCTGATGCATCTGCTTTAGCATCAAGTGCTGTTGTTGTTGCATAACCTTGTAATGTTGTTGTTAACTCTGATTCTGTTACAAAGCCAGTTACATCTGCATTGATAAAGTTACCATCTGCATCTACTGTTATCAAATCACCTGCTGTTAAAGCATTTCCACCTGCTAAATTTGCTTTTGTTATTGTATTAGAAGCTATCTTAGCTCCTGTTACTGCTCCAGCTGCAAGTTTATCAGTTCCAACTGCACCATTATCTATTGTTAATGTATAATCATTAGTATAACTTATTGTAACATCACCTTTATCACCAACTAATTTTCCAACTTGGGTTGTTAAATCTGCAATATTATTTGTATTTGCTGTTACTCGTTCATCTAATTTTACATTGCCTATTGTGGCTGAATTAACTGTACCTTCTAATGTTGTTACACGATCCTTTAATCCAGTAGTTGCAGTATTTACTGTAGCTTCTAACGCAGTTACTCGATTATTTAAATTAGTTGGTAATATATCATCAATTGCTGTTGTCTTAAAGTTGCCAGTAGTACCATCTACTGTAACAAGTCCGCCTGCTGATAATGTATTATTGCCTTTTGCTAACTTAGATACAGTTACTGCTTCATTTGCAAGATCTTCTGCTGCAATTGTACCATTTGCTATCATTGTTGATGTTACCTTACCTTCACCTATAGTAGATGTTGTTCCTGAGAAGGTTACATCGCCTGTAGTTGTTAATGGAACATATTTTGCTAACTCTGTATTTACTTCTGCTTTTGTATATGTATCAGATTTATCTGCTTTTGCATTAAGTGCTGTATTTAAATCCGTTGTTGTTGTATAATTCTCCAATGCTGTTGTTATTGCTGTATTTGTTTCAGTTTTTGTATATACTTGATCCTTTGTATATACATTTCCAGCTAATGCCTCTAAAGCTGTTTTATCTGCTTTGCCAGATTGTAAATTAGATATATCTGTTGTATGACCAGCAACTGTTGTTTCTAAGGATTTTGCTGCAAATCTTCCATCAGCCTCATCTTTTGTATAGACATCATTTGTTGTATATACATTTGCTTTTACAAAGTTATTATTTGCATCTACTGATAAAATACCACCTTGTGCAAAATCTGTTCCTAATGCTAACTTGCCTGCTGTTACATTTGCATCTGCTATCTTACCTGTTGTTACCGCATTTTCATTTATTGATGTTGTATATACATCGTTTTCATAGCCTATTGTAACATCTCCATGATTTCCTACTAACTCTGTTTTACTTGCTTTTGTTGCAAGTCCATCATTTAATGCTTGTTGTGTTGCATAAGTTGCTTGCAAATCAGCTGTTGTTGTATAAGCTCCTAATGCTGTTGTTATTGCATTATTAGTTTCGCTCTTTGTATATACTTGATCCTTTGTATATACATTTCCAGCTAATGTTTCTAAATCAGATTGACTTGCCTTTTGATTTACTGTTGCTATTGTGGCATAAGTTGATTCTGCATCAGCTGTTGTTAGATAAGCATTTAAGTCTGTTTTATCTGCCTTACCTGCAAGTCCTGTTTCTAATGCTGTTGTAGTTGCAAACTTAGCATCAGCTTGTGCTTGTGTATATACATCAGCAATATTAGCTTTTGTCTCTAATGTTGCATTAATTGTAGAAACTTTGCTGTCTATTTCACCTTTTGTATAGACATTATTTGCATCTGCTTTGCCTGCAACTGTGGTTTGTAAATCTGCTACTTTCTTTACTAAGCCTGTATCTGCATGAGTTACTGTACTATTCAATGTATTAAATGCTTCTAAATCTGCTTTTCCTGCTAATAATGTATTAGTTTCAGTCTTTGTATATACATCATTTGCTGTATATACATTTGCTTTAACAAAATTACCATTTCCATCAACTGCTAATACATCATTTGCATTTAAATTAGAACCGCCTGCTAACTTAGCTTTAGTTACGGCTTCATTATCTATTACTGCTGTATATACATCATTTGCATAACCTACTGTAATATCGCCTAAATCACCGCTTAACTTATCAAGTTTTGCATCCAATGTTGAAATGTTTTGTGTATTTCCAGCAACATTTGTTTCTAATGTATTAACTTGTTTTACTAATCCTGAATTTTCATCTCCAACTATACCTTTCAATGTTGTTATGTCGTCTGTATTTGTTTCAACTTGTCCAGTTAATGTATTTACTGTTGCTATTGTTGCATAAGTTGCTTGCAAATCAGCTGTTGTTGTATAAGCTCCTAATGCTGTTGTTATTGCAGCATCAGTTTCACCCTTTGTATATACTTGATCCTTTGTATATACATTTCCAGCTAATGCCTCTAAAGCAGATTGATCTGCTTTGCCAGATTGTAAGTTAGTTATATCTGTTGTATTGTCTGTTACTTTCTTTACCAAGCCTGTTGTTGGATCATTTACTGTAGTTTCTAATGCTGTTACTCGTCCTTCTAATCCTGTTGTAATACTATTTAGAGTTGTTGTTGTAAAGCCTGTACCATTAGAATTTACTGTAACAAGACCATCAGGAGCAAGTGTACCCGCCAATTTACCTGGTGTTACATTTCCATCTGCTATCTTAGCTGTTGTTACCGCATCATTATCTATTGTTATTGTATAATCATTAGTGTAACCTATTGTAACATCACCTTTATCACCAACTAAATTTCCAACTTTAGTATCTAATGCCTCTAAAGCTGTTTTATCTGCCTTACCTGCAAGTCCTGTTTCTAATGCTGTTGTTGTTGCATAATCTGATAATGTTGTTGTCAAACTTGATGTTGTTACATAGCCAGCTAATTTAGTATCTACATCTGTCTTTGTATAAGTAGTTGATTTATCTGCTTTAGCATCTAACAATCCATCTGCTTGTGCTTTTGTATATACATTATCAGCATCTGCTTTTCCAGCAAGTCCTGTTTCTAATGCTGTTGTTGTTGCATAAGTTGCTTCTAAATCAGCTGTTGTTGTATAAGCTTCTAATGCTGTTGTTATTGCATTATTAGTTTCGCTCTTTGTATATACATCTGATGAATTAGCTTTTGCATTAACTAAATTATCAACTTCTGTCTTTGTGTATGTTGTTGATTTATCTGCTTTAGCAGCAAGTGCTGTATTTAAATCCGTTGTTGTTGTATAATTCTCCAATGCTGTTGTTATAGCTGTATTTGTTTCAGTTTTTGTATATACTTGATCCTTTGTATATACATTTCCAGCTAATGTTTCTAAAGCAGATTTATCTGCTTTAAGTGCTAATTGTTCATCTACATAAGTTTTATCTGCTTTGCCAGATTGTAAATTAGATATATCTGTTGTATGTCCAGCAACTGTAGTTTCTAATGTTGTTACACGATCTTTTAATCCAGTAGTTGCAGTATTTACTGTAGTTTCTAATGCTCCTACACGTGTTTCTAATCCATTTGTAATATCATTTACTGATGTTGTCTTAAAGCCATCACCATCAACTGTAACAAGATCACCATTAACAAAATTAGCTCCACCTGCCAGCATAGCTGTTGTAACTTTACCTGCACCTATAGTAGATGTTGTTCCTGAGAAGGTTACATCTCCTGTAGTTGCTAATGGAACATATTTTGCTAATTCTGTATCTACGTATGTTATATCTGCATTAAGTGCTATATTGGATGTATTTGTATTAACTTGTTTTACTAATCCCGAATTTTCATCTCCAATTGTAGTCTGCAATTCTGTAATAGCTGTTGCATTATCTGCAACACCTTTTACTAAACCAGATTGTGCATCTCCAATTGTAGTCTGCAATTCTGTAATAGCTGCTGCATTATCTGCAACATCCTTTACCAATCCGCCGTTTGCACTTCCAACAGTTGTTTCTAATGATGTTATCTTGCCTTCAGCTGTAGTTAATCTTGTATCTATACCGCTTACTGTTGATATTGTGGCATAAGTAGTTGCTGCATTTTCTTGTGTTAAATATGTATTTCCTGCTTCTGTCTTAGTTAGATAAGCTGCTTCTAAATCAGCTGTTGTTGTATAAGCTCCTAATGCTGTTGTTATTGCAGCATCAGTTTCACCCTTTGTATATACTTGATCCTTTGTATATACATCTGCTGCATTTGCTTTAAGTGCCAACGCATCATTAACTTCTGTCTTTGTATATACATTTCCAGCTAATGTTTCTAAAGCAGATTGATCTGCTTTAAGTGCTAATTGTTCATCTACATAATCTTTATCTGCTTTCGTATTACCTAAGTTGGTAATATTGCTTTCAGCTGTACCTAATCTTGTATCTATACCGCTTATTGCTGTTGTATGACCTGCAACTGTTGTTTCTAATGCTTCTAAATCAGCAGCATCTGCTTTACTATCAAGTGCTGTATTAATATTTGCAATATCGTTTGTATGACCTGCAACTGTTCCACTTAATTCATTTAATGCTGTTGCTGTTGCAAATTTAGAAACAGGTGTTGTTTTGAAAGCAGTACCACCACCATCAATGGTAAGAAGTTCTTCGCCTGCAAGTACTTGAACAGTATCAGATTTCTTTAACTTATCTACTGTTATTGATGCTGATGCAAGTTTTTCATTTGTTACTGCATTATTATTTATTGTTGTTATATATTCACTTAAAGTATCATTATAAGTTATTGAAACATCGTTATCTGTTGTATTTCCAATAGCATTAACTTTTGTTACTAAACCTTGAACATCACCATTCAATGCTTCTGCTAATTGAGAAGCGGCTTGAATAGCAGCAGCCAAATCTTCAAGCTGGCCATTATCTCCTAATGCCTCATTTATAGTATTGACAGTTTCTGAGATATTAACAATAGTAGTATCACCTGTTACAGGATCAACATTATTGTAAATTAGATTTGGTTTATCAATAACAACTGCGTTATTAGTTATAGAAATACCATCGATATCTGTAGCTGCACCAGTAATATTGCCATCTTGATCTCTTTCAAAACTAATATGAACTTCACCATTTTGATTTTCAAGAGCGTCAAGTTTATCATCACTTTCTGTTACTGTATTATAGATATTGTTCATAGAAACAGGGTTTGAACTGCCTTCTACAACAACCTGCAAACCGTCAATAGTAACAGTTGCATTTTGTGAAGTATTTCCTATATTAACATTGCCGCCTGGATAAACTTCAAATACATTGTTTCCATTTTCATTTTCTATTGTAAAAAATGGATCATCATTTGCATTAACTCCGCCTAATGCAAGCATATCCATTGGATTTGGTTTTATACTACCGCCTTTATAGTATAATTTGCCATCAATAACTGCATCTGTGCCATTATCATAGAATAATGAAGAAGTAAATCCATCACCTGTTGAATTAAGTTTAATAACATTATTTGCTGTTGTCGGCTGACCTTTTAATTTAGCTGGAGTAATTGCTTCGTCTGCAATAGAAGAAGCTGTTACTGCATTTGGTCCAAGTTTGTCTGCTGTAACTGCACCATCTGCAAGGTCTTCTGTATTAACTTCGCCATCTTTTATCTTAATTGAAGTTACTGAATTGTCTGCTAAATCAGCTGTTGCAATAGAACCATCTACTATATGAGTAGATTCTACTGCATTTGCTGCAAGCTGAGTACCTGTTACTGCACCATCAGCAAGTTTTGCTGTTGTAACATTTTTGTCTGCAATATCAGCTGTCTTAACTTCACCGTCTTTAATCTTGTCAGTTGTTACTGCATCGTCAGCAAGTTTACCGTTTGTTACCGCTTTATCAGCTATTTTATCTGTAACAACTGCTAAGTTAACGATATTGTTTGTATTAACAGAATTGTCAGCAAGTTTTGCTGCTGTTACTGCTTTGTCTTTAATATCATCTGTTTCAACTGCGCCGCTTTCGATTGCATTTGATGTTACTGCACCAGTTGCAAGTTTGCCAGCTGTGATTGTACCATCTTCAATCTTTGCACCTGTTACTGCACCATCTTCAATTTTTGCAGTTGATACTGCATTTGCTGCAAGTTTGCCATTTGTAACTGCGTTGTCAGCTATCTTAGCTTCTGTTACTGAATTGCCAGCAAGTTTATCTGCTGTTACTGCTTCATCAACGAGTTTTGCTGTTGATACTGAACCGTCAGCAAGTTTTGCTGCTGTTACTGCTTCATCAGCAAGTTTAACTGTTGTTACTGCGCCAGCATCTATTTTTGCTGTCTTAACTGCATTGTCTGCAAGTTTTGTATCTGTTACTGCACCATC
>JAFRQN010000238.1 GCA_017428585.1 Bacteroidota bacterium
ATATATTAAACTATCAAAACGATCTAAAATTCCTCCATGTCCAGGAATAATATTACTACTATCTTTAACTTTTGCATCTCGCTTAAATTTAGACTCTATTAAATCTCCAAGCTGACCAACAGTACCTATTATAATTCCCAAAAATAAAGAATGCAAAAAACTTAATTCTGGAATAACACATCTTACCGCTATTAAAAAAAATATAACAGATGCAATAAATCCACTCACAGCACCTGCAATAGTCTTTTTGGGACTTACCCTTTCTAAGAGTTTTCTTTTACCTATCTTTTTACCTATGAAAAAAGCTGAGATATCACAAACCCAAATTGTACATAAAATACATAATATGAAATAGGAATTATTTATATATGATATATTCAATCCATATTTAAAAAACAATAAAATATACATTGGAATTGTTATATAAAGAATACCTCCGAATGTAGTACCAAAATTTTCGTATATGTTTGTCTGCTTAGAAAATAATTGTTGCAATAAGGTTAATACAATTGATATAATTAGTAAAGCTGCAATATTTTGTGTTAAATTATCAAATAATTTTAATTCGAGTGAATCATAAAATAAAAATAATAATATTAAATTAAATACTATACCTATTACAGCAGATGGTTTTTGTTGCTTATTCTTTGCTATATTATAAAACTCATATAATGCAATAGAAGAAATAATTATAATAAACAAGAAAAAATAGATACCATTACTAAGAACAACAAAAAAAATTAATGGAATTCCTATTATAGCAATAATAATACGTTTTACTAATTCAGACATAAATAACTATTATTTTAAAATTGTTTAAGCATTCTTACATCATTTTCATATAAATATCTAATATCATCAATACCTGTTTTTAATAATGCTACACGTTCTATACCAAATCCAAAAGCATATCCCATATATTTTTCTACATCAATACCACCAGCTTTTAAAACATTAGGATGTACCATTCCACATCCTGCTATTTCAAGCCATCCTGTATTTTTACATATTTTACAACCATGTCCTTTACAAAGGTAACAAGAAATATCAAATTCAGCGCTTGGTTCTGTAAATGGGAAAAATGACGGTCTAAATCTGAATTTAGAATCTTCACCATACATTTTTTTTGCAAATACTATCATGGTTGCTTTTAATTCTGCAAAAGTAACATTTTTATTTATATATAACCCCTCAACCTGATGGAATTCTGCAAGAGATCTAGAATTTATAGCTTCATTACGATATACACGACCTGGCATTATACAACGTATTGGCGGCTTTTGTGCTTGCATTACACGAATTTGGACAGGAGAAGTATGTGTTCTTAAAAGAATATCATTGTCGTTTTGATTACTTTTTACAAAAAAAGTATCTTGCATATCACGCGCAGGATGATCTGCCTGAAAATTTAAAGCATCAAAATTATGGAACGAATCCTCTATTTGTGGTCCTTCTGCAACATCAAATCCCATTGATTTAAATATTGCTACAATATCTTCTACTACCTGTCTTACAGGATGATATGTTCCACAATATTGATGACGTCCAGGTAAAGTAATATCTAAACTTTGAGTTGCTGATTTACTATTTTCTAATTTCGTTTTTAATATATTATATTGTTGTTCTGCAAATTTTGATAAGCTATTGAGTTCTTTTCCTATTATTGGTTTTTTATCTGCTGATACTGTTTTTAATTGCTCAAACAACTTTTGTATCGCTCCTTTTTTTACCAAAAATTTATTACGGAAACCTTCCAACTCAGATAATGTATTAATCTTTGTTAACTCTTCTTTTACATTTAAGGATATTTGTTTTATTTCTTCTAACATATAATTTATTAATTATTATTTATTAAAAATCTTTATTAAAATTAATCTAATTTTGCATTTATTTTACCACGCACACCACTATATTTTATTAGCTCTGCACCAGCCTCTCCAATAACTATAGTAGTAGAAACTTTTACAGGCATTTTTCTATCATCATTTGTTAACCATATATAAATATGACTTTGAAATTTAAATAATCCACCTGCTGCAATTATTGGTTGTACAACTATAGTATTAAATTTCCCTGCAGGAACCTTTATTGTTTCCCTTTTTATTATTTTAACAGGTAGACTAAAAGTAGTATCTTTATAAAAATTCTTTAAATAAAATATATGTCCATTAGGCATTTTTGATAAATCCATAGTACGAACATAATAAAATGCAGATACTAAATCCAACATATATTCTTCAATAGGATATTGTTTATCTTTTACAATTGCTAAGTGTTTAGTTTGATCAAAAGTAGCTTTAAAATCTTTCTTATACTTTCCTTCACGAATTTGTTGATAAAATTCAAAAGGAAATATACCACTTACATCCACTATACTTCTATATTTATCATGCACAGGATAAGTAAAATCAACAACTCCTTCTGAATTTACCCAAAATTGTATGTCATAGCATTCGCGTCCCTCTCTTATTACTGGTTTACTCCCAATTTTTAAACCTCCTTTTCCGCCTAATCCATCAAATACACCACCTATTAGTCCAACTTTATACTCTAATTTTTCTCCAAAACCAAAAGCTTCATTATTAATGTATCTATATTTGTTATTTTGACATAATAAAATATTATGACATAATACATAAACAAAACATAGATATATTACTTTTTTTATTACATTTTTATATTTCATAACTCTAAATCATTTATATAACATATAATTATTTTATTATTTTTCTAACTAATTCTAAATCCTCTTGTGTATCAACACCTATACTATCTTGCTGAACTTTAACACAATAAAATCTAAAACCATTCTCTAACAGCCTTAATTGCTCTAATTTTTCTACTCGCTCATATTTTGATTGCGAGCTTTTTACAAAGTTATATAAAGCATCCTTTTTATAAGCGTAAACTCCTATATGTTTCCAATAATCTATACTTTTACACCAGTTTTCTAAATCTTCATCTCGATTATAAGGAATAATACTTCGTGAAAAATATAAAGCTAAATTATTATTATCTATAACAACTTTTACAACATTTGGGGAAGCAAGAACATCTTTATCATATATTTTAGTAATTAAAGTTCCAACATCTGCCAAAGGATTGTTTATAAAAGCATTTAATAATTCATCAATATTATTTGCTAACAATAATGGTTCATCGCCTTGTATATTAACTATAATATCCTCATTATTTCCAATCTTTTCGTATGCTTCAAAAACCCTATCTGTACCCGAAATCAAATTATTTGATGTTA
>JAFRQN010000239.1 GCA_017428585.1 Bacteroidota bacterium
ACTTAATTATTTCAATAAGATAGATTGTTTAATAATTCAGTAATTACATCTAAATATATATATAATAGATATTTAGAGTATTTTATAGATAAACACGTTTTTAATTATTATAAATTTTTTTAAGTTATGAAAAGTACTAAAACAACTTCTAAGACTCTCACAAGAGAACAAATTGATGAAAGAATCAACATCAAGAATATCACAAAAGATGAGCTTGCTGAAAAGATAGCAGAAAAAACAGGCGTAGCTAAGAAAACAGTTAAAACTGTTCTTACTGATACTTTAGATAGTATTATCGAAATCTTAGCAGAAGGTAATAGAATAGAATTAAGAGGATTCGGTAATTTCAAAGTAAATTACAAAGAACCAAGAATCGCTCGTAATCCTGCAACAAATGCACCTATAAATTTAGGTGAAAAATATGTACCTTATTTCAAAATTTCACCTGCTTTTAAAGAACAAGTAGATGAACAATTAAAAAAATTAATGAAAAAGAAATAATTTTGTGGAGTAAATATGCCTTGCGGTAGAAAGAGAAAAAGACATAAAATGTCAACTCATAAACGCAAAAAAAGATTGCGTAAGAATCGTCATAAGACTCGTAAATAATTAATTAAATTATTTAAGTTCTTATTATAATATAAAAAAAACACGAATTAAATTCGTGTTTTTTTTTATTTATCATTTATGATTAACTACTTATAACAACACTTTTATATCTTTAATAAGAATCTCTTTAGCTTCTGCTATCGTTAAATCATGAAAACGAAGACCTGATGCATTTATATGTCCACCACCATTATATTTTACCGCTATCTGTCTTACATCAAACTCATCTCGTGAACGCAAAGATACTCTTAATTCATTTTTTTCTTTTAATTCTACTATTAATACTCCTACTACTGCTGTTTTCAATAGCAAAGCTTTATCAGCATACCCCTCTATTTCGTTATTACTTGTTTTTGTCTTAGTAAACATATCATCATCTATAACAATAAAAGTAAGCTTACCATCTAAATATACTTCCATATTACTATAAACCATACCTAATAATCGAATTTGATTAATGGACTGATTATAAATAGAATTATATATATAATTAGGTTTTACACCAACCTTTATTAATTCAGAAACAATTTCAAATATATGCTGACGTACATTATTAAATCTGAAATTTCCAGTATCAGTCATTAAAGATACATAAAGAGCCTCAGCAATATCCTTTGTAATGTTCATCTTAGCAAATTTAATCAGATTATAAACTAATTCGCCTGCTGCAGCTGCCTCTGCATCAACAATATAAATATCTGCAATTGTTTCATCAACTCCAATATGATGATCAATAATAACCTTTTTAGCAGAAGAATTATTTATAGCATTGCCTAATAGTTTTATTCTACTCAGATTATTAAAATCTACCATAAGTATTACATCAGCTTCATATATATATTTATTATGCAATTCTGGAACATATTTTTTTATTTTATTTGAATTCTTTAAGAATTTCATATTTTCTGGAACTGTACTATCCATTAAAAAAACATGTACATTTTTCCCCATATCAGCTATAAAATTATATAAAGCTAAAGCAGAACCAATCGCATCTCCATCTGGATTAATATGCGTTGTAATTACAATATTATCAGCTGCATATAATAACTCAATACAACCTATATAATTGCTAAAATCCATTATTATAATCTTTCCTTATATCTTTAAGAGTTAAAATCTATACTGAACTCCACAAGTTAAAATATTAAATTTACTAATACTATAATCAAGATAAACACTAACAGGGCCTATATCCTTAGCTGCACCTAAAGTAAATTTTATGTGATTTTCTTTTACAGAAACATCAGATGTTTGCGGATCAGGATCGCCTGGATACTCTTCTCCATCTACATACCAGTGATCAGGATTATCAGGATCTTGCTTTAACAATCCCAATGCAATCTGCATTTCAAATGGCAAATAGTATTTATAAGTACCATTAATGGCAAGATGTTCATAACTAATTCCTGAATACACTTCCACAATATCCTTAAAATTTTTACTTACATTAAGATTTAAATCAAAAATATGACCATTTGCATCTAATTCTGCATTTGTAACTCCTATTGTATTTTTTAATCCAGTGTTTTGATATACTACTTGAACTGATAAATCAAAAGGTGTAACTTTAGTTCTTTCTTGTTTATTTTCATCAAAATCATCAGTTGTAAGATAATCATCATAAAAGTATTGTGAAATACTATGTTTTATACCTATTCCATAAAAATGGAATTTACCAATATATTGACCATAATCAAGAGGCGGTATAAATCTTAACAACAATTCTGTACCATAATAAGATCCTATCTCTAATTGAGGAACACCTGCTATAATTTGAGAAACATCGCCACCAGAATATAAAGTAAAAGTTTCTGGTAAGGATGAAACAGCATTAGTTATTAATTCAGATGCACTAGGATAATATAAACTAACTAATCCCATTGCAGGATGATTTTTAACCAAATTTTCCATTACCTGATGCGGTAAATTTAAACGAGTATCACCAACACCTAAAGAGGTTGAAGCTTTTGTCGGCACCTCTATAGTTTTATCAACTACAACACCCTGATAAATTAAAGTTTGCAAAAAATAATTTAATAATCCAACAGTATCATTTGCACCTAAATACCCTAAAGCTGTTGCATAATCAAATTCCTGCATTGGGAATTGAGGAACAAAATTCCTTAATTCTTCACTCACCCCACCATACATTCCATTAACACTAAATCGAAAATATGGTTTTGATACTTTCTTAGGTATATAAGCAGAATGATAAAAACAGGAATTCGTAACAGAATTCATAACCTTAACAGTTGGAGATAAATAGTTTTGAGTATTTAAATCAAGCAAATCCTTACTAAATACCTTACATAAAGGAACTACAAAATTATTAGGAGGAGCTGCATTTAAATTATTTTCACCTAAAATTAAATTGAATAACAATATTATTAATAATAATTTCAATCCTTTAATCATAATATTACGTACCTTTATTAATAATAATTTAATTTAACTAAAACAAATAGAAATACAAATAAATATATACTTTATCAAAAAAAAAAATTTTTTTTAATTTTATTTGATTTTTTTGCAAAAAAATAGTTATATTGAAAATTATTAACAAAAATGATTTATTAATAAATATATAAAATGAAAAAAATTGATAATATTGCGTCTATAGAAGGTCGTTTACTTTTACAAGAAATCTACCATAAATTAAAATTTGAAAGACAACGTAATTCTTTTTCTGTACTTCTAACATTATGGAGATTATGTACTATCGAAACAGATGTAAATCAATATATAAACAAAAATAATGAAGAAATAACTATTCAAAACAAGCTCGGAATATTACGAGGTACATCTCTGTGGTTAGAGGAAATTGTAAATAGATATTATTTCTCAAAAATAAATTCCCTTGTTTATTTTGGTGCTGCTGTATTATTAGTTTTAATAGGATTGAATAATTTTTCTGATTTAGTCAATAATCATTTAGTTATATACGGATTAGCATTTGAAGCATCTATGCTTTTATTAATGTTTTTCATTATGTTATTTACACCAAATGATGAAGGAATACTATTAAATGAAGAATCTGAGGATACAAAATTACTTCATGAATTAATAACTGATATAGGTGAAATTAGTTCTGATATTTCTATGAATGCATCACATTTAGATAATGTATCCAACAAACTTGTTTCAATAATTGATAAGCAAAATCAAATATTAACATCCGTAGTAAATATAGCAGAAACAAATATATTAGCAGTTAAGCCAAATCCGCAAATGCTGGAAATAATGCAACAAACCAATACATCATTAGAACAATTTAATAATGATATAAAACAATTAAATCAGACAGTTGAAAAGCTAAAATATGAAGAGATTGAGCTTATTGTTAGAAAAGAAGTAGAAAAGTTTTTAACCAATAAAATTTAAATAAATAAAAAAAAATCACAATTTAGAATTGTGATTTTTTTTATTTACTATATAAATGTTATTTACACTTCTCAGAACATTTATGTTCTTTGTTACAACATTTACCTTCTTTACCTTCACAACATTTTTTTTCAGATGTACTTTTTAATTCTTTATGAACCTCATTGGCTTCAACTGGTTTATCTAAATTAATTCCATCTTCAGAAGATACAGTATAACCTAAATCATTTACAATTTTACAAATAGAAAAGTTATCTATCATATCTTTATCATAAACAACTTTTACAGTTTTTGTTTTAAGATTAGTTTTTACTTTATTAATACCTTGTGTACTTTTTAAGGCTTTTTCAATTGTATTTTGGCAATGTTTGCAATCCATTGAAGCTTTAAATTCATAATTTGCAATATTTTTTGCAAAAAGATTACAAGAAATAAACATCATTAATACAATTGTAAATACTTTTTTTAACATGATTAGTACCTATTTATTTATTCAAAAAATAATGTCTTATGATTTTATATTAAAAACTTGATTTTTCCAAATAACTTTTCTATTTAAAAGTGTAAAAGGTATAAGAACCTCTACAACACTAAAAACACCAATGAATGGTATTACCCATTTCCTTAAATAATTTTTCTCAAGTATATTATAAACAGGAAATAGAACCAACATATCTCCTAATATACGTAAAAATATATGTATTAGGAACAATAATAAATTCATTTGTAAAACACTTATTAAAAAAGTTGCCGTTATACAACAAACAGAAAAAACATAAGCTGCGGCTACCCATCCTAAAGACATGCCACCAAGAGCCCATCGTTTATGCTGTCTAAAGTATTCCTTCAAATTATTTACAGGTAAAGTTTCTACACATGCTTCTTTATCACATAAGTAATTTATTTTATATCCTGCATTATAAACTGTTTTTAATAAACTATAATCTTCTGTAATACTAAATTTAATATTTGGATAACCACCTACTGTATAATATGCTTCTCGTGAAATTGCAAGATTATTACCAAAGCACCCTATAACTTTATTAAATCCTATACCAGCACAAGCACAAGTACTCATATAAGTCCATTCCGAATCTTGGAATTTACCAAAAATATTTTTTCCTTGTATATTTGTATACGAACAAACCATACCAATATTTCTATTAATCGATTGATCATCATTCAAAAAATTAGAAACAATAGTCATAATCCAATTTTTTTCAACTATACAATCAGCATCTGTTAATAAAAACAATTCTCCATTTGCAATAGAAATACCAGCATGAATAGCTCCCGGCTTACCTTGTAAATTACGTAAATTATTTGGATTTGTTATATTTTTTTGTACAATATTAATATTTTTATGCTTTCTAGAAAATTCTGAAATAATAGAACTTGTATTATCTACAGATCTATCATTTACACAGATTATTTCATAAGATTCTTTAGGATAATTCGAATTTATTAAAGCATTTAAACAATTTTCTATATTATCTTC
>JAFRQN010000240.1 GCA_017428585.1 Bacteroidota bacterium
GATTCATTGTTATGGTTTACTAATTATGATAATAATCAAATTGGTCAGTATAATATTTCTACAGAATCGCTGACTGTGTTTGATTATACTAAACTGCCCGTAAGCGATAAATTTCGAGTACGTAATTATTTTGTAGTGTTAGATTCTAATACTGGCAGTAATAATATAGTTTTTTTCATTTCAGAAAATTACGAACCTAAGTTATTAATTTATAATTCAATAACTAAAGACTGGAAAGTAGAAGAGATGGGGATTCCAGCTAATTCATTAATATATTCAAATCAAGACGATTCATTTTGTTCATTTTTATGGCCGTTTAATAACAATGAAATAGCGGTTTCTTTCAATAATAAAAATGTACGTTCTTTTTGTATTTATAATAGAGTTACTAAACAATGGCGTGATTTTGAAGTGCCAATAGATTTTTTTCATGATGAAAATGGAAATTTAATTGCTAAAAATTTTAGATCATTATTATTTCCAAAAAAGATAGATTGGATTGAAAAAAATAAAAGTATTGGTATTCTATATGATTCATATCTAATAGAATATACACCGTCATCTTCGACAGATGATATATCAACAGAAGAGGGAATCTTCCAAGAAATAGGAATAAGGAGTGTCTATCCTAATCCAATAAAACGCAGTAGTCAAGTAGATATAATGTGTTATGTTCAAGATCTAAGTAAAATAGATATAGGCTTGTATGATGTATTAGGAACAAAGATACTGGATCTAAATAACAATTATGAATACAATTCGACAACGCATACTATAACGACAACGATAGAAGTTCCTGTTGGTACGCCAAGCGGTACATATTATTTGAATGTACGCAATGGTTCAGAACGTAGAACTCGTGTTGTTGCTATAGGGAGATAAATAATATAATAGTTTTAGATTATTAAAAAAAAACTTCTATTAATTATAAATTAAATATTTATACAATTAAAAAAATAAATATATAAAAAATTAAGTATAATTAAGTATAATATTTATGAATTATTATTTAAGAGGTAAAAAATGAAGAAATTTATCAGAATTTCAATTTTGTTATTACTTGTATTTGTCATTCAAGTAAAAGCTCAACCAGTTGGACCAATAACAACTCCAATTACAGCATATTTACCTTCGGAGCTCACAGAAATTGGTAATTATGTTTTTATAGATACTACAGATCCTGTAGAACCAGATTTTCCACTCGATACGTTTACTAAAGGTAATTGTGCTCATATAGATTTAGGTGGTGGTTGTTATTTAGAATATACTTATTATTATCGATTGGCAGGAAATATATATCATGATATATATGTATCGTCTTATTCTATCAAGGGTGATAGTTGTCTGATGGCAGGTCCGCCTTATACTGCAGATCAAATTAAATTTTTTATTACTACAATCATGCAGCAAATTATGGCTAACTGTAATCCATGGGGAAATAGCATTCCACCTTGCGAAGAGAATACAACATATCCTATATGGCGTTTAGGTCATCCATCATGTGTAACAGAACCTCATTGGGTATATGATCCTGTTAATCAGTGGTTCTTTAAATCTGTAACATCATGCCAATTGAATAGTCAGACACCTATATGTTGGAATATTGTTTCATATTGTTGGAAATATGTTAATGGTCTCATGGTTTTACAAGAAAATACTATATCAACAGGTGTTAGTTCTTCTACCTGTCCTCCTTTTTTAGAAGGATGTCTAAATGTACCATGTATTCCTATATGTGATGTAGGCGGCAGTGGAGGTGAATAATGAAAAAATATATTATTCTCTTTATATCGTTATTTTTATTTCAAACGATATATTTATTTGCTGGATTTAAGTCTCTTTATAATGAATGTAAGGGATTGGTTAATAAAAACAAATGGTATGGAAATACTACCTATGATTTTTATTGTGTAAATAATAAGATATTTATTTTAGGTTTTCAAGAAATAAGAGAAATAGATTTAAATACCGGCAGTTTAACACGTCATACTCACTTTACTACAGATGAAGAACTAGATTTATATCGATTTTTAGAAATACCAAATTCAGCCGAAAATATGTCTGATGAAGTATGGATATATGGAGATGAGAAATTTACTAAATTTTCAGATCTTTCATCAAATCCTATTCGTACTCAAGCAGTATCCAATAAAGATATTGATGGAATGAAAAAGGATTATGTTCATTATGATCCTGAAATTCCTGGGTTTATCGATGATACAGATTATTTAAATGGAGCTGCTTTAGTCCAAACTCAAGGTGATTTAAATAGCAGTATTGTGTATATTATTACAGGAGATAAATTATTAAAAGTTAATTTAGACAAGCCAGATAGTCTTTTATTAAATGTTCCGTATTCAACAGCAACAGATGATAAGAAATTTACTCAAATTAGGTCTACACATAAGGAATTAGTATATAATTCTCAAGATACATCATTATGGTTTACTAATTATTTTAGTAATCAAATAGGGCTGTATAATATTAACACAAATATATTAACTGCATTTGATACTACTCAGCTGCCTGTAC
>JAFRQN010000241.1 GCA_017428585.1 Bacteroidota bacterium
AGATTCAGTAGAAAATGCAATAAGCATGATTAAATAAATAATTGGAAGAAATGTTTTTTTTGCAATTATACTCATAATAGGAGACGTTATTGAATAATAACGTCTTTTTTTACATTATTTAGAATTTAATCCAATTACGAATTTTAATTGAAATATAAATATGGGAAAAATAAAGGTTTTATCAGAATTTCTTGCTAATCAGATAGCAGCAGGCGAAGTGGTTCAGTGTCCAGAATCAGTTGTTAAAGAATTGGTTGAAAATTCCTTGGATGCTGGCAGCAGCCGTATATGTGTAGAAGTAGAAAAAGCAGGCAGATCTTTGATCCATGTCTGGGATAATGGGGTAGGTATGAGCAAGGAAGATTTGCTTATGGCACCGCTAAGGCATGCTACAAGCAAATTGTTTACACCAGAACAGTTGAATGAAATTATGACATTTGGATTTAGAGGCGAAGCGCTTGCGTCTATTTCTTCCGTAGCTTTATTGGAAATACAATCAAGAACTGCTGATGAACCTCATGGCTGGCGGTTAATTGCTGAACCACAGGAAGAATTTAAGGTAGAACCTATAAATATGGAAGTTGGAACTCAAATATTTGTAAAAAATCTATTTTTTAATGTACCTGCAAGACGCAAATTTCTAAAAAAAGATATAACAGAACTAAATAAAATACATGATACTCTTAAACGCTTGGCTATTTCTTATCCAGAAAAAAGTTTTGCATTTTATGATGGAAGCAAAACTATTTTTGATGTTAAAGGCTCAAGTCTTGAAAACCGTATAATAGAACTTGTCGGCAAAAACAATGAAGGAAAATTGCTTAAAGTAGATAAAAATTTTGGCAATATTCATATATATGGCTATGTAGGACAGCCACAAATGGCAAAAACTGGTACAACAACCCAATATTTTTATTTAAATCATAGAAGTATTTTAAGCAAAAATTTAGGTTTTGCTGTTGTACTTGCTTTTGACAAATTTATAGAAAGAAATTTAAAACCATTCTTTGTCCTGAATATAGACGCCGATTATAAATCTGTAGATGTCAATGTACATCCTCAAAAAAATGAAGTAAAATTTGATAATGAAAGTTATGTCTTTAATTGTATAAAAGACGCTGTATCAGAAGCCTTGGTATTAAGAAATTTTGTGGGATTAAAGAATGATAATTCAATCATTATAGATTTAGAAAATAATAAGAATTTAATTGAAACAGAAGAACTTAATGATGAAACAGGCGTTCAAGAAACTTATGTAGTTGATACAGATACAGGCGAAGTTATTGCTAAAAAGAATCAAGATAATACATACAGCAAAACGAATGTATCAATAAAAGAAGAATTTAATGCAGCGCCTATAGATAGTACAAAGAATAATTATAATTTTAAGATTAATTCTTTTAGAAAGGATAATGAAGGAGCACGCTTGACACGCTCCGTACAAAGAAAAATAGAAGCTATTTCTAATAAAATTTATAGCGGCGAAGCGCCAAATTTTGATGATAGAGCAGAAAAAAAATATTCCAATTATATGGAATATAACAAATCAAATGTTGATGACAGTATTAATGAAATAAAAGACGAAACAGCAGTGCATACATCAAATTATGATAATTCTGCAATTAAAGATTTGCTTCCTAAAAATATTACGGTAGATGATATATCAGACAACGATATTTGGCAGTTCCACAATAAATATATTTTCCTTCAGACCAAGTCAGGCTTATTGGTTATAGATCAGCATAATGCTGTTGAAAGAGCAAGATATGAAAAAATAAAGGAAAGTGTTGACAGAGGCAGTGGAAAAAGTACAAAACAAGGATTGCTTTTCCCAGTAGAGGTAAACTTAAGCAGTATACAAATAAAGACTATAGAAGAGTTAAAAAATGAATTGGACAGCATCGGTTTTGAATTATCTATTGATGGAAACAAGGTGATTATTTTTGCTGTTCCAGAATGTATGGCTGTTGTTAATGTTGAAGACCAATTTATGAATATAATCGATGATTATGTTTATAAAAATGATGTTGTATTTAAGAATAAATATGACAAAATAATAGCAACAATAGCCTGCAAAACGTCAATTAAAGCTGGCGAAGCATTGAGTTTAATGAATATGAAAAAAATAATCGTTAATCTTTTTGCTTGCAAAATGCCTCACATCTGCCCACATGGCAGACCTATTATTGTAGAATATCCAATAGAAGAATTTGATCGAAAAGTAAAACGAATGAAATAATAATATAATTATGAAATATATTGAAAAATTTATGGAATTGGCAATAGAATTGTCAATAAAAAACATAGAACAAGGCGGTGGCCCTTTTGGTGCCGTTATAGTAAAAGATGGCAGTCTTGTAGCCACAGGAACTAATTTAGTTACTTTATCTAATGATCCAACTGCTCATGCAGAGATTGTCGCAATCCGCAACGCATCAAAAAAACTTAATACTTTTAACCTTGCCGGCTGCGATATATATTCTTCATGCGAACCTTGTCCTATGTGTCTTTCTGCTATTTATTGGGCTCATATAGACAATTTATTTTATGGAAATACAAAAGAAGACGCAAAAAATATAAATTTTGATGATTATTTTATTTATAAAGAATTAGAACTTGAACCTCAAAATAGAAGATTGAAACCAGAACAACATTTAAGAGAAAAAGCTATTATTGCTTTTAATAAATGGAGCAATAAGGCAGATAAAATAGAATATTAATAAGAATTATATTAATAGGTTTTTAATAAATAAAAATTGTGCTCGAAACAGGACTTGAACCTGCACTTCTAAAAGAAACTACATCCTGAATGTAGCGCGTCTACCAATTCCGCCATTCGAGCAGTTTTATTTATAAGAATTTTATAAAAAAACATTTACAAATATACGAAAAAAATATGTCTAAAAAACAAAATATAAGAACTTTATTTAATAATATAGCCAATAGATATGATTTTCTGAATCATTTATTGTCTTTGAATATAGATAAGTTATGGCGTAAAAAAGCTATATCTTTTATAAAGCCGAACAATAAAGAATATGTACTTGATGCAGCATCAGGTACAGGCGATTTTGCTTTTATGGAATATAAATACGGCGTAAAAAAAGTATTGGGCATTGATATTTCAGAAAATATGCTTGATATTGCGCGCCAAAAAGCAGAAAAAAATAATATACCTAAGGAATGTGTTGATTTTGTTGTCGGCGACAGCGAAAACTTAGCGTTTGAAAATAATACTTTTACTGCTGCAACAGTTGCTTTTGGTGTTAGAAATTTCGAAAATCTTAAACAGGGATTGAAAGAAATATATAGAGTATTAAATGAAAACGGACAAGTTATAATTTTAGAATTTTCACAGCCGGATAAATTCCCTGTTAAACAATTATATGGATTCTATTTTAAATATATTCTGCCTAATATTGGAGGTCTAATATCAGGCAATAAACCAGCTTATAAATATTTACATGATTCTGTTTTTGCTTTCCCGCAAAGCCATGATTTTCTAAATATCATGAATGAAGCAGGATTTAAAAATACTTGGCAAAAACGTGTGTCATTCGGTATTGCTACCATTTATGTTGGAGAAAAATAAATCTTTAGGAGATTGTACTAATTATGAAATTAAAGTATTATATAAAAAGTTTTAGATTAAGAACTCTGCCATTATCAATATCTGGAATTATAATGGGTGCTTTCTTGGCAGTAAATGATAATTGTTTTGATTTGCAAATTTTCTTGTTTGCTATTGCTACTACTTTATCATTGCAGATACTCGCAAATTTATCAAATGAATACGGCGATTTAAAAAAAGGAACTGATAATGAAGCAAGATTAGGGCCTATAAGAAGTATTCAAAGAGGATATTTATCTATGAATGATATGAAGAAAATGATATATGCTTTTGTTTTTATATCTATTTTCTTTGGTCTATTGCTGATTTATAGTGCATGGAATTTTATATCTGTTAATTTTATTGTTTTTGTTGTTTTGGGATTATTGTCTATTATAGCGTCTCTTAAATATACTTTGGGAAAAAATCCTTATGGATATCACGGATTAGGCGATCTTTTCGTTTTTATTTTCTTTGGATTGGTAAGTACATTTGGCTGCTATTATTTGATGTCCGGCACTTTAAATTATATCGTTCTGCTTCCAGCAGCATCGATCGGATTATTGTCTGTCGCTGTGCTTAATGTAAATAATATGAGAGATATGGATAATGATAAGGCTTGCAATAAACAAACAATACCTGTTAAAATAGGAATAAAAAACGCTAAAATATATCATTTAATTTTAATTGTTTTATCATTCCTATTCTTTACAATATATGCAGTTTATGCACATAAAACTTTTGTTTATTGTTTGGCAATACCTTTGTTTGCAATACACTTAAAAAATATACTGTCTGGTGAAGGAAAAATCTTGGACAAACAGATGGCTGTATTGTCATTGTCAACTTTGCTTTTTACTGTATTGGCAGGTGTAAGCATTTGTTTTTAATAGAGCAGTGTAAATAATTAAATTGTTTAGATATAGAAAATAGAATAAATCAAGAAGATTGTATATCATTCTTGTATTTTTCAAGCAATTCTCTTGAGTATTCTTTTTTCTTGTCTGATTCTCTTACTATTTTCCATAGTTTGGCAGCCGCTTTTAAGCGGTTTTTGAATACTCTGGAAGCCTTGTCTTCGCAAAAGTCTTTTACAAACTTATTCCATTGAAGAGCAGATTTGTCATATTGTACATAAATCTTTTTTCCATAATAGACGTCTAATAAATCGCCAAGCGTAAAAGATTTATCGTTTCTCGCTTTTACAGCCTTTGCAGCGGCAACCATATCAACGTTAAATTTAAAAGGATTTTTGCCTGTCTTGTCAGCAAAAAAGGTTCTAAATCTATTGCTAAATTTAAAACCGCATTCTATAAGCCCTGTATTGAGGTTTAATTCAGTTATAGCTGTATTCTTTTGCTGAGATTGTTTCTTGCTTGGTAAAATCTTTCTGCCTGAGAAATACGCCTCAATAACGTTGTTTAACTCAATTTTACTGCCATTATATAGAAGTCCGTGAGCTTTACAAATCTTTATTAATTCATCTTTGTACCAATAATACTTATTGAATTCGTCAAAATCTGTAATGCTGTCAAATTCAGGTCTATTCATTAACTGACGACTATAAAACTAAGCAAAATTTAATGATGTATTAACTAAAATTTATAATGGAAAGTGCTTCTAAAAATACCTCTTGCACCAAATTTTTCCTTAAAATATATAAGGCTTAAAGATGGAGTCATTGGATTTTCTGAACTTGTATCCTGCGAAACTCCTATATCATACCATTTAAATCCATTTTCTACAGACCATTGTGTCGCATGATCTACCAGTGCGTAGCCAGTGTTTAAGAAGTCATAATCGTCATCCATAGCATTATAAAAACATAAAGAGACATTCTTATTGGCAACAAATAAAAGATGTCCGCCAACAGGTGTATCATTGTAATATGCCATAAATAATTTTAATCTTTCTGGCATTAATTCTTCTAATCTTAAAAGATCTTCGTATGAATGAGTAGGTGTTGCGTTGTGTTTTAATTTGTTTTTTACCAGTATTGGATAAAAATTCTTATAATCTTTATTTTCTATTATCTTGAAATCTTTGTCTCGCGCTAATTTACGCATCATCGATGCGGCTCTTGTTTGATATTTCTTTCTAAATTCTGGAATTAATTCTACTGCATGTGAAATATAATGATATTCAAAATCAAATTTTCTGTATAACATTGCATATTCAATATGCTGATTAAATATCGTGTTGTATATAAGCGGAGGAGGTATTAAAAATATTTCTTTTACTCCATTGCCTTTGAAATAAGCAAGCATAGTATCTACTATATTTAACGCTAATTCAAAAGGTATATCATTTGTTACAAATGAACCATAGCTTGCACCAGTCGGCGACCAGTAAACAGTATTATTCTCTTTGTATGCTCCTGGCAGTACAGCAACGATTTTATCCTTGTATCTTATAATGTAGTTAATAAATTCAAATTTTCCTGGTTGATGATAGTCGAGAAAGTTTTGTAAATGAAACATTGTTCCATTATTTGAATTTAGTACAAATTTTTCCCATTCATCTTTGTCTTCTTTGCAATACTTCTCTATGCTTATATCTTTAAATCTTTGTTTATTGTTTTCTGACATCTTATTCGATTTAATAATTTATTTTTATATTAATTCCAGTATAATCTTTCTATTCTTTATTTATATATTTGTGTATCTATATAAAATATATTGTTATTGTATTGTTGTATTTTTTAGTATGCGATATATAATATGTTATTTATATATAATATTTATCAAGATTAAATTATATGCTTTATGAAATTTATCTAATAACTCTTTTGTACGTAAATAGTTGTTTGATAATAAACATTTCTACAACGATATAACTACAAAAATAACATATACATTAAATAAAATATAAAATATTTTTTATATTTTCTTTTTGTTATATTAATTTATTTTGTTGTTATTAACAAGTTCTTGTATTAATTTTTTGTTTTTATCTGAAATAGGAAGCAAAGGCATTCTTAATACATTTTGAATTAATCCTAATTCGCTCATAAATGCTTTTACAGGGATAGGATTTGATTCTATAAAATTAACCTTCATAAATTCAAATAGTTCATAATGTATTTTCATTGCTTCTTTATATTGACCGTTCAGTGCAAAATTAATGCATTGTGTAAACATTTTTGGAGCATAGTTGGATAGTACCGAAATAATGCCTCTTCCGCCTGCACAAATACACGGTACTGCTAAAGCATCATCACCGCATAATAAAGTAAAATCTTTTGGTGAATACTTTATTATCTGCATCATTTGTTCCAAATTGCCAGATGCTTCTTTGGTTGCAATAACATTTTTGCATTCTGAAGCGATTCTAATTTGTGTTTCTGCACTTATATTTGTTCCTGTTCTTCCAGGTACATTATATATAATTTGAGGAATATCTACAGCTTCTGAAATAGCATTAAAATGTTGAAATAGACCTTCTTGTGTAGGTTTATTATAAAACGGACATACTATTAAAACAGCATCAAAATTATATTTAGCGGCATTTTTTGCATTTTCAATAGTTGCTTTTGTATTATTAGAGCCTACGCCTACAATAACTGGAATTTTGCCGTTTACTTTTTTCTGAACTGCTAAAATAACATCTAATTTTTCCTTTTCAGAAAGTGTTGCTGCTTCGCCTGTTGAGCCTAATACAACGATGCCGTTTATTCCACTTTTGAGCTGTAATTCAACAACTCTGTCTAAAGCATCAAAATCTACTTCATAGTTATTCTTAAAAGGAGTAACTAAAGCTGTAATTGTACCTTCTAATTTTAACGGTTTCATATATATATTATTTTATTTACGATAATAAAAACAAAATTAATAAAAAATTTTGAAATATTATGTCTTTTAGTATGTTATTTTGAAAAAAAATTGATATTTTAAACAAATTATATATTCTATTAAAAGAGAATTTTTTATTTATAATAAAT
>JAFRQN010000242.1 GCA_017428585.1 Bacteroidota bacterium
CATTCTCCTGAATTGGAACGACTGCAAAAAATGCAGCGAGATGCTTTAAGCAAAATGAGTTCTGAAGAGCTAAGAAAAGCTTTTGAAAATATAAAATTTGATGAAGAACAATTTAAGAAAAATATTGATCGCACAGTAGAGGTACTAAAACGCATACAGGCTGAGCAAAAAGTTGATGCATTAACAAAACGTTCTGAAGAACTAAAAAGAAGACAAGATAATCTTAACAAAGAATTAGAGTCTTCTTCTATGGATAATAAACAAAAATTATCCGAATTAATGGAACAACAAAAACGTCTAAAAGAAGAACATCAAGGCTTATCTAAGGAATTAGATGAATTAGACAAATTGATGCAGGAAATAAACAAAAAAACTTTAGACATGCCAATGGATGCTTTGAAAGATGCACGAAATGCATTAGACAATCAGAACATACAAAACGATATGCAGCAAGCAGCTGATGACATTCAAAAAGGAGACAAAAAGCAAGCATCAAATTCTCAACGCAAAGCCAGTCAAAAATTGAATAATTTTGAAAAGCAAATGCAAAAGCTAAAGCAGGAAATGCAAAACAAAAACAGCAAAGAGGTTGTGCGTCGGTTGCAACGTGCTATTAATAATATGCTGAAAATATCAAAAAATCAAGAAGATGTAAAAAATAAAACGAAACAAACTGATTATAATTCCACAAGAATTCCAGAATATTCAAAATCACAAGCTGATTTGTTTGATAATTTATATAATGTTGCAAAGGATTTAGATGAATTAGGCCATAGAAGTTTTGTCTTAACACCAGATTTATTTAATGATTTATTGTTTGCATTAAATCAGATGCGTACAACAATGGATATGATGACTGAACGACGAATGACTAATGCTGTTGCTGCTCAAACAAAAGCAATGGAATCCATTAACAAATCATTAAGTAAATTACAATCTGCATTATCGCAAATGCAGGATCAGCAAGGCAATGGAAGCTGTGAAAATCCTGGCGGAGGAAATCCAGAAGGCTCTGGTGGAAGTATGGGACAGCAAATGCAGCAAATGGCTGCAGAACAGCAGGCACTAAACCAAAAACTTCAAGAAATGATGGGAAACGAACAGGGAACCAACGGACAGAATGGAAATATGTCGCAGGAACAACGTTCTAAAATGCAGAAAATTGCTGCTGAACAAAAAGAAATTCAAAAAAGCATGCAGCAAATGCTTCAGGAACAAGCTGAATTTGGAAACAACAACCGAAATCAAAAAGACGGCGGTAAATTGAAAAAAGAAATGCAGAATATACTGCATGATATGCAGGAAGTTAATAAAGCTATTGAAAGTAATAGAATCAATTCTGAAACATTGGAACGTCAAGAAAGAATACTATCACGCCTGCTGGATGCAAGTCGGTCTATAAATGAAAGAGATTTTGAAGAAAAACGTGAAAGCAAGCGAGGACAGGATATTATACAAAATTCACCAAGCGAACTTGAGCTGCATACACAAGAAGGAAAAGCAAAAGTTCTTAGAGAATTAATGCAGTCTTTCAAAGGAAGTTATACAAAAGATTATGAAAATATAATAAGAAGATATTTGGAAAGTTTAACAAAATAATTACTTTTTGAAAAATCCATTAGAACTTATATAATATTTATGGCAAAAGATACTCAAATATTGGTTAAAAAATTCGTTGAAAAATGGACTGAAATGATTAATGAAGGAAATTTTAACGAAATAAGAAAAACGCAGTCTTTTTGGATTGAGTTAACTGCATTATTTGGTATTGAAAACCCTACCGATTTTCTTGAATTTGAATATCCTGTAACTCTTGATAATAATAGTTCTGGAAGAATAGATGTATATATTCCTAAAACGAAAGTTCTAATAGAACAAAAAAAAGCTGATGTTGATCTTGAAAAAATATCTGCGAATGATAAATGGACGCCTTACCAACAAGCTAAAGAGTATTTTAATGCTCTTCCATTAAATCAAAAACCTCGCTGGATTATTACCTGCAATTTTAATGAATTTCATATTTATGATATGAATTTAAAACGTCCTGAAAATAATAAACAAGTTGTTTTTCTAAAAGATTTAGAAAAAGAATATTATCGTTTAGAGTTTTTGGTAGATTCTGCAAAGGAAAATATATCCCGTGAAATGGAATTGTCTATTAAAGCAGGTGAATTGGTAGGAAAGATAT
The DNA here is from genome assembly GCA_017428585.1 of Bacteroidota bacterium. Classification (GTDB taxonomy): domain Bacteria; phylum Bacteroidota; class Ignavibacteria; order Kapaibacteriales; family UBA2268; genus JAAYTD01. The sequence goes on from JAFRQN010000242.1 coordinate 2,189, forward strand.
ATGATTTGCTGCTTCCAAGATATAAAAATCCTAATGATGACGTCAGTCTGCAAAGTCTTAACCAGTTGTGCGTGCGTATTGTCTTTTGTTTATTTGCAGAAGATGCTGGGCTTTTTGGCAGCAAGACTGCATTTCATGACTATTTAAAACCTATTCCAGTACAATTAATCCGTAATGCTTTAATAGAACTGTTTAATGTTTTGGATACAAAAGAATCTGAAAGAGATGAGTATTTACAAGATGAATTAAAATCTTTTCCATACGTCAACGGCGGTCTCTTCAGCAATAAGAATATAGAAATACCGCAATTTACAGAAGAAATAAAGGAATTGATTTTACAGAAAGCAAGCGCAGATTTTGACTGGAGCGATATATCGCCAACAATCTTTGGAGCTGTGTTTGAATCTACCTTAAACCCAGAGACACGACGCAGCGGAGGAATGCACTATACTTCAATAGAAAATATACACAAAGTAATAGATCCTTTGTTTTTGAATGACTTAAGAAATGAATTAAAGACCTGCAGAACAAAAGAACAGCTGTTAAAATTCCAAACTAAAATAAGCAAATTAACCTTTTTAGATCCTGCCTGCGGGAGCGGA
>JAFRQN010000243.1 GCA_017428585.1 Bacteroidota bacterium
GTTGTTTGTAATAGTGATGTAGATTTACAGGGTGTATATGTAGGCGAAGAATTAGAATTTGAGGCATTAGTAGATAATGTACCTCCAGCAGTTCCAACCTCATACAGATGGCAAATAAATAATACAGGTGTATGGAATGATATTTCAGAATATGAAGTACCAAGTGCTGTAACATCAAAATTACAAATAACAGCAGATAAAGAAACATATTACGGTTCAGTTAGATGTATAGTTGATCAAATAGATATAGATAATCCAGAATCATGTCAATTAGAATTTGTATCAGCACCAATTCGATTCTCTGTTTCAGATGCAGAATTTTATTATACAGAATCACCTGCAAAGAAATCAACAATTTGTGAAGGCGGTGAGTTTGAATTATATTTTGCATATTTTGGTATCATAGTAGATGGCTATTGGACACATAATGGTGAAATCATGTATGATGAAAATGGGAATAGATATACAGAACAAATTCTTACATTAAAAAATATTACACCATTTGATGAAGGAATTTATAATTATGTGGCAACAGCATATACAAGAAATGAAGATGGTGAAGTTGAAATGACAGAACATATAACTCGTGATGCAGAATTATATGTAATAAGTCAAAATTCTATTTTAGAACAACCAGAAAAAGAAACATTTGCTCCAATGGGCAGTACAATAATACTTGAATTTGTTGCAGATGTAAGAGGTGAATATGATTATCAATGGTACAGAAAAACAGTTGCAGGTGATGTAGCATTAGAAAATAATCATAAGTATAATGGTGTAAAAGCTAATGCACTCGTTATTAACTATTTAGATCCAAGTGATTTTACTTATAATGGTGATTATTTCTATTGTAAGATCAATGGACAATGTGGAATAACTACAACAGAACCAGCTTATCTATTTACTCAAGAAACACAATTGTATATAGCACAACAACCACAAGACGCACTTATCTGTTTACGTGAAGATAAATCAATAGAATTAAATGTTGATATTTTACAAAAGAGCAGCACATTAGAATACCAATGGTATAAAGATGATCAAGCTCTTGTTGATGATACAAGAATAAAAGGATCAAAAACATCACATCTTGTAATATCACCAGCAGCTGTATCAGATGAAGGAATTTATTGGGTAGTATCACGTGAAGTTGCAACAGGTTCAGAAGTAAAAAGCAACGAAGTAACTGTTTCAGTAAAAGAACTTACATTATTAGAAGTAAAAAGTGATACACTTATGTATGTACATGAGGGAGATAGTATTGAATTATATCGTGTTAAATTTAGATCTTCAAGTGGAAAATTCAATGTAGATGTATCATTTAATGGTGAAATTATACATAAGGGTACACACAAAATACAAACAGGCACTCCTGGCTCAGTTGAAGTAGAATTATTTGATCAGAATTTAACTAATATAAAACCAGAAGAATGTGGTTTGTATGAAATAAGATGGTATAATGATTGTGATACAATATTACATCGTGTACGTTTAGTTTTAGTAGATCAAGATGGAAATCCTGTAGAAACTGTTACAAGTAGTATAAAAGATTATAAGAATGTTTTAGATTTTAATATTAGTCCTAATCCAGTAAACAATAAGATTAATTTAGTATTTGAATCTTCAGAGTCTAATACACGCATAGATTTACTTGATATTAGCGGTTCTAATTTAGTAACAGTATTTGATGGAATGTTAGAATCTGGCAGACATACAATTAGTTATGATTTAAGCAAGCTTAATTTATCAAGCGGTACTTATTTCATAAAACTTGTACAAGGTGGCTCAGTTCAAGTAAAACCATTTATATTTACTAAATAAAGTTTATTTTGTATTTAAGAAATGCAAATAAAAAAAGAGAGATAATTAACTTATCTCTCTTTTTTTATATTAAAATTTATCTGTTAATATTTAAAAATTTGGTTCTAAACTTTTACGATATTCAGCAACATATTTCATATAGTTTGTTGTTGTATCTGTAACACGTTTTATTTCTTCAGGTGTTAGATCACGTATAATTTTACCAGGTACTCCTACAATTAATACTCTTGGAGGAACAACGAAATTTTCTTTTACAACGGTACCTGCACCAACAAGGCATTCTTCACCTACAACAGCACCATCGAGTACTTTAGCACCAATACCTATTAAGCATCCTTTTTTCAAAGTACAGCCATGTATAGCTGCTGCATGTCCAATAGATACATTGTCTTCTATTATTGTTGGACGAGTATCATGAGTAACATGAATCATAGAAATATCTTGAATATTAACACGTTTGCCTATACGGATATAATTAACGTCTCCACGAATGACTGTGTTGTACCAAATAGAAGAATCTTCATCGATTTGAACATCACCGATTATTTTTACACCTTCGCATAAAAAAACAGAAGGATGTATTTTTGGAAATATCCCTTTATATGCAATGATACTTCCATTTGTTCCTGTTTCTAATTTCATATTATATTAATTTTTTATTATTTATTATTAATTTAAAGAAATACAAAGATATATAAATTTAATCTTATGACAAAAGTTTATTTTAAGTTATTATTGTGTATTATTGTTTAAACTTAGTAAGAATGAGTTATATTTATAAAAAAAGGGGATTATATTGTTTTTTGTTTGTATATTTATGAAAAATATATTAATTTTACATTAAATTAATTGGTTTATATAAATATAACTTTTTGCTATAGTTATATATTTTTTATTATATTAAAACAGGGTATATTTTATGAATAGTTTTAATTGGTATTTTTCTTTTATAAAAAATAACTATGCTAATTTTAAAGGTCGTTTAAGACGTAAAGATTATTGGAGCTTCGCTCTTCTAACAGTTTGTATATATCTTGCAATCTATGCAGTAGTGAATATCCTTACATATATTTTTGGTGGTGAGGCAGTAACTGCAGCAAGTATTTACAGTGTAATCACAGGTATTATAGGTTTAATATTGCTTGTTCCTTCATTAGCTATTTCAATTAGACGCTTGCATGATATAAATAAAAGTGGCTGGTTTTTATTATTAGCTATTATTCCAATTGTTGGCGGAATTATTCTTTTGATCTTTGCTTGTATGGAAGGTACACGTGGTCCTAATGAATACGGAGAAGATCCAAAAGCTAACGAATAATTATTAGAATAAATAAACTTTTAATTAATATATACGTATATTAAATATAGTGATTGAAATAATTAATAATTTTTATAATAAAAAAAGAAAAAAATATGAATAAGAAAATAATGAGTGCAATGAACACTCAAGTAAATCGAGAATTTTATGCTGCATATTTATATTTAGCATTATCAGCATATTACTCATCAATCAATTTAGATGGTTTTGCTAAATGGATGAGAAAGCAGGCAGATGAAGAAATTGCTCATGCAATGAAATTTTATAATTTTATTTTCGAACGTGGAGGAGTAGTAACTCTTGAAGCAATAGAAAAACCAAAACTAAAATTGAAAGGTATTTTACAACCTTTTGAAGCTGCTTTGGATCATGAAAAGAAGGTAACTGCTTGGATTCACGAGATTGCAGATATTATATATGCTGAGAAAGATTATGCTTCTTATTCTCTAATACAATGGTTTATTGATGAGCAGGTAGAAGAAGAAAATAATACTTCTGGTATTTGTGAAAAAATAAAGATGATAGGCGATGACAAAGTAGCTTTATTTATGTTGAATAAAGAATTAAGCAAACGTGACTAAAAAATTTAGTTAAGTTTTGTATCTTAAGTATAAAAAAAGATTCGATATTTTTATCGAATCTTTTTTACTTTATTTAGATTTAATCGTATTAATGTTAAAAAATATTAGTATAAAAATATAAAAAAATTATTTTATATTTGTATTTAATAATATAAATAAAGGAGTAAAATTATGTCAACAATTCAAAAAACATTTAAAACATCTAAAACAGCAAATGAAATGAGACAAATGGCTGAAAAGATTATAAAAGATGTTCCTATAATTAGTTCTGTTGTTGATAAAATGGAATGGCAGGGAAATAAATTATACATCAGTGCTAAAATTGGTGATGGGTATCTGGAAGTTTTAGATTTTGCTGTAAAAGTGGATATTAATCTTAATTTTATGGGTTCTATGGCAAAAGGTCAAATAGAATCTATGCTTGACCAACAATTTTTAAATTAGAAGATAAAAACAAACAATAAAATCA
>JAFRQN010000035.1 GCA_017428585.1 Bacteroidota bacterium
ATCGTTGTTGTACATAACGGAATTATCTGAACAGTCAATAAGTTCAAGTATATTGTTATAATCAGCGTCCATATAGACAAGAGCAACTTTATTAAGTATAGCTTCCTGCTTTTTATTGGTTAAAATAACTTGAGCAAGAGCCTGCCTGCGACTTGTTTCATTTCTTATTATTTCTTTTGTTTCTATATATAACAGCTTGTTTCCTTTTTTATCTTTCAAAAGTACATCGACTTGGCTCAGCACGTCTAAATCCCAAGTCCCTTTATCAAAATATTTTTCACAGAAATTTTTCTTAAAATTTACTTCGCTAGATTTTTCATTTCTTGTTGTATTACTCATTCGATATCTTCCATTATTAATTTTGCAAAACGAATAGAATTAAGGTACCTTTATTTACTACAATATAACACTTTTAAATATATTTTTAACTTCAAAATTAAATTTTTGTAAAATATTTGAATTTTATTTTTTATTTTGATTAAATTTGTAAATGTGTAATAAAAATTTAACATTTTTTAACAAATCAAAAAGAGAAATATGAAAAAAATAGGAATGCTGGTAGCGGTTGAAATTGATTCTGTTTTTTCGAGATATGGGAAACCAAATGATACAATAACCCAAGCAGGATTTAATATTTTCATATATGAAAATCCAGAATACACAATATATGTACTTAATTCAGGCGCAGGAGAAATAAATGCAGCAGCAGGCACACAATTTTTGATAACATATTTTAATGTAGATATGATATTAAATTTTGGTTTGGTCGGTGGAACAACGGAAGAAATGGCAAGAACTTCCCTCTGCGTTGTTGATAAAGTAGTTCATTATGATTATGATATAAGTGCTTGGGTTGGAGCGCCAGTAGGGAAATATTTAGAATATGACAGCATCTATATTCCTACAACACAAGAATTTGTAGAAAAAACTCTTCAAATTAATCCAGACCTTCACAAGGTAATATGTGCATCAGCAGATAAGTTTGTCGATGCAGGCGAACAAAAAGCATCTTTATATAGAAAATTTAAAGCAGAAATATGCGATATGGAATCAGCAGGAATTGTTGTTACCTGCAATAAAAATAATATTCCATGTTTATTAATAAAAGCAGTTTCAGATAGTTTAATGCAAAATGTAGATCATTTTAATGAAGCCTTAGAACATATCAGCGGAATATGCCTCGATGTTGCAGATAAAATTATTAAAGATTTACTTAAATAATAATTAAATTTATATAAGAAATTAAGATTTATACAGCCCATCATTATGAGTTCTTCCTATAATGCATGGGCAGTATTTATTTATAAAGGCAATAGCAGGTATTATCAATAAAACAGTTATAAAAGCAACAGATAAATTTATTAATATATTGCTGTCCAATGTCAATAAATTTATATTAAATACCGCATTCAATAAAATTCTAATAACAGCAATTACATAATTTTGAAGGCATAAGATAATTATCGAATTATAAGCTATATATCTTGATATTTTTGACGGGAAGCAAGGTTCAATCAATTTGCAAAAACAAAGAAATCCAACAAGAATAGCAATGCTTTTTGCAGCCTCAATCAATACAAAATGATACGGCATAATCAATAAGATATATATACAGCAGCAAACAGGAATAAGCCATACCGATTTTTTATTAAATATATATTTATCTATATATTTTCTATAAAGATTCCCCATTGCATAAAATGGCAGGTAGTAACAAACTTGATATAGTTTATAAGGCAGCGTATCTATAATTTCTATTTCAGATACTAGACAAAACCCAACCATTAACAATGCAATAACAACGGGGTGTTTTATATACTTAACAATAAAATAATATATTATTTGAATTTCAAACAAACATACCAAAAACCATAACGGCGCGCAAACTAATTTAGGATCTCCCAATAGGAATTGAACAATAGGAGTATAAAAACTTGCCTCCAAATCTGCAGCATTCCCATATTTTTTGCCTAAAAACAACCATAAAATATAAAAGAAAAAAGAAAAAGAAAAGTAAGGCAGCAATAACTGCTTTGCTCTACGTTTTGCTAATTTTAAAACGCTATTATATTTTTCAATCTTGAATAGATATCCTGCTATCATGAAAAACAAAGGCATTCTTAAATGCTTTAATGGAATTGCAATTTCAGGTACTATTGAAGGCGGCACATGATACAAAACAACCAAAAAGATACAAAACATCTTAGCTATATCAATGCTTACATTGTATTGTTTCATCTCCATGGTTATTCTAAGCTGCTTATTTAGATTTTTTCAATTGAATAATATATTCTACCAATGTCCATACAGTAATAATTGTTAGAACCAACATTGCATAATAAACTATATCAGAATAAACAATATCAGTTCTTCCCAAACACAATAATATCAATATTACAGCAATTATGGTCATCTGTAAAAAAGTTTTAAATTTGGCAGATTTAGACGTGGGAATATGCTTGTCAATAAAAGAAGTCGACCTAATAATAGTTGTTATTATATCTCTTAAAATAATAATAATTACCATCCATAATTCAGCTATTCCAGATACAGCAAAACAAATAAAAGCAGAAATAGTTAATGCTTTATCAGCAAGCGGATCATATAAAGCCCCCCATGTAGACACAGCATTAAATTTTCTTGCAAGCCAGCCGTCAACAGTATCGGTAATACTTGCAATAAAAAATATCACTGTTGCTGCAATAATAAAATTATCAAGATATAAAAACACAAAACATACAGCCAAGACAATTCTTGCTATAGTTAAAATATTAGGTAAATATTTCACTTTTTCAATTTATTTAATTATTTATTTCTATCAATCAAAGAATTATTGAAATTATCTAAAAATATTAAACAAATATAATAAAAATGAACGAAATATTAATAATTTTGTCTTATAATATTATTAATTTTATTATATTATATTTTAACAAATTTAAACGAGCTGTGTCTTTACATAAAGATTAATAATGCATAATATAACAACGAGATTACAAGAATATAATATTTATAAAAACTATAAGCTGTTATTTTTATTAATAACATTAATCATTAACGCAGGATGCAATAATTGCGACTGCATAGATAACAACACGCCCGGCGTATCATACAATAATATATATTTTACAGCAAAAACATTAAATGATAATTTATGGTATAGTTTCTTGTATGAAGATAACAATTATACTAAAATAGCCTCAAACAGCGAGTTGTTTTCTACAACATCAAATAACGAAAAAATTGCTGTCTTAGTACATGAAAAAAATACAAAATCTCTTGCATTACGAGATTTGTTTGGTGACACCATAGGCAAAGAAATAGCAAAATCAAATATAAAAAACTTTGGTTATCCAGTTTTATCAAGTACAGGCAATCAAGTATTATATAATATAGATAGAGATTTATATCTTTGGAATTATAATAGCAAAACAGATGCTGCATATTTAGAATTATTGACAAGCAGTTTTGCTTCAAACAATACACTCCCTTCGTTTTCATACGATGGAAAGTATATAGCATTTATAGAAGCAGACAACAACAATAAATCTTTGCTAAAAGTTGCAGCATCATCAGCAACAGATAATATCATATTTTCCAAAGATATAGAAGTACCACAAACTCGAGTTACAGAAATACAGTGGATGCCGAATAGAAATGCCTTCTATTTTATTATGAATGATACGGCCGTATATTATTACGATTTGGTAGAGGGCG
>JAFRQN010000244.1 GCA_017428585.1 Bacteroidota bacterium
ATAAAATATTATATTTTATAAATGTAAATAAGAGAATAAAAATTATTTTAGTTATTCTTTTATATCATTCTATAAATAGTATACAAATATAATAAAAAATATCAATAATATTGTTATATTTGTATGTTATAAAAACAAATATATTTAATAAATAAACTATTGATAGAATAAAAATGTTTCCTATAAAAACTTTTGTCGCAACACCGAAACTGCCTCATAGTATTGAAAAGTTAAAAGAATTAGCATATAATTATTATTGGTGCTGGAATTCTGAAGCAAGAGAGGTTTTTATCCGTATGGATAGGGAGTTATGGGAGGAGGTTTCTCATAATCCAGTACAATTAATAAATAAAATTCCTTACAAAAAATTAATACAATTATCAGAACAGCCTGACTTTACAAACTATTTGGATTATATTTATGAGAAATATCATAAATATATGAATTCCGATACATGGTTTTCTAATAATTATTCAGATAAACAAACCAATGTTATTGCATATTTTAGTCCAGAGTATGGAATTAATGAAAGTTTCCCTAATTATTCCGGCGGTCTTGGAGTTCTTTCAGGAGATCATATTAAATCTTCAAGTGATTTAGGTCTGCCATTGGTGGGAATAGGATTATTATATCAAGAAGGTTATTTTAGGCAGCAATTGTCAAACAATGGATGGCAGAATGAAATATATAATTATAATGATTTCTATACAATGCCGTTGTTATTAGTTCGAGATGAAAACGGCGAACCATTGAAAATTTATATTGATATGCCTGTTGGCAGTGTATGTTGTTATATTTGGCAATTAAATGTAGGTAGAACAAAAATATATTTTTTGGATACAAACGTTCAAGAGAATGCAAATCCAGAAATAAGGAAAATAACAAATCAATTATACGGCGGAGATCGTGAAACACGTATTCAACAAGAAATAGTTTTAGGAATAGGTGGAATAAGAGCATTAGAACTATTAAAATTAACTCCTGCTGTTGTTCATATAAACGAAGGTCATGCTGCATTTGCTTTGTTAGAGCGTACAAAGCAAATAATGGAAAAATATAATTTGAATTTCCAGGAGGCTAAAAATCTTAATACAGCAAGCGCTGTATTTACAACTCATACTCCAGTACCAGCAGGAAATGAAGCCTTTGATTTAGATAAAATTGATAACTATTTAAATTATTATTATAAAGTTTTTGATTTGTCAAAAGAGCAATTTGCAGAATTAGGTCAATTTGGAGAGTATGACGCTTCCCAATCTTTTTCTATGACAATATTAGGATTGAGATTTACAGCATATAGGAATGGAGTGAGCAAACTGCATGGAAGTGTTTCCCGCAAAATGTGGTCCCACTTGTGGAAGGAATTTCCATTAAACGAAGTGCCAATTACTTCTATAACCAATGGAATTCATACAACAACGTGGGTAGCAAGAGAATTTTCAGAATTGTTTGATAGATATTTAAGCCCATCTTGGAGAATATCTCCAGACAGCATAGATTGGAATAAAGTACAAATCATTCCATCAGAAGAAATTTGGAGGGAAAAACAAAGAAGAAGAACAAGACTTGTGTTGTTTACAAGAGACTATTTAAGAGCAAGAGCAAATAGATTATTTAATTTTGAAAGCAAAGTCAATATAAATGATTTATTAAATCCTGATACACTGACGATTGGATTTGCAAGACGTTTTGCAACTTATAAACGTGCAAATTTAATTTTCAAAAACATGGATCGTTTGAAACAAATAGTTACTAATTCAAAAATGCCAGTTCAGATTATTATAGCAGGAAAAGCTCATCCTCAAGATACTCAAGGCAAAGAAGTTATTCAATCTATAATACGCAGCATAAAAGAAGCAGGATTAGAAAGACAAATTGTATTTTTAGAGGATTATAATATGGCTATTGCAAGAATGATGGTTAAGGGCTGTGATATTTGGCTGAATAATCCTATAAGACCGCTTGAAGCAAGTGGAACAAGTGGAATGAAAGCTGCTTTGAATGGAACACTTAATCTATCTGTTTTAGATGGCTGGTGGGACGAAGGTTATAATGGAAGCAATGGTTTTGCTATTGGTTTCGGCGAAGAACATGAAAATAATGAAGAATATGAAGTAATAGAATCTGAAATGATATACAGCCTTTTGGAAGATGTTATAGTTCCAATGTTTTATGATAGAAATAATACAAGAATTCCAGAAAACTGGGTACAAATGATGAAAAATTGTATTCAGACTAATGCACCTATGTTTTCAACATCACGCATGTTAAAAGAATATACTCAAAGATTTTATATTCCTGCTCTTGATAATTATTGTATATTATCTCAAGATAATGCATTGCAGGTAAAGAAATTGCAGGCATGGAAAGAAAAAATTAAATCAGGCTGGGATAATATAAAAATATTATCTGTAAATGCTCCATTAAATAATAATATGGAAATGAATACTCCAATTCCTGTTGAAGCAGTAATAGATTTGGGGAATTTATCTCCTGAAGATGTTGAAGTACAGGTTTATTTTGGAAGTATAAATCATAATAAAGAATTTGATAAGCCATTAACAGAATCTTTAATAATGAATAGAAGAGAGAATAACTTATGTTACTTTAATGGTCATTTTACATGTCAAGAAAGCGGTATGCAGGGTGTTACTGTTAGAATACTTCCAAAACATCCTTTGCTTGTAAATTGTACAGAAATGAATCTTTGTAAGTGGGCATAATTTTACTAAAATATTTTTTTAATTAAATTAAGTATTCCAGTATTTATGTTAGAATCTATTGTCAATTTAGATTTATCTATATTTTATTTTATTAATAAATCAATTTCTAATCCAGTTTTTGATTTTATAATGCCTATTATTACAGAACCAATTACTTGGCTTCCAATAATTGCTGTATTTATGATATATCAATTTTTTAAATGCGGTATAAAAGGTAAATTATGTATAGCATCTTTGTTAATTGGTATTCTTGTTTGTGATCAGCTAAGCAGTTCATTGATAAAAAGTTTAGTAAATCGTCCAAGACCTTGTCATGTATTAAGCGATATAAATTTGTTGGTAACTTGTGGAGCTGGCAAATCGTTTCCATCAAGCCATGCTGCTAATAGTATGATGTTGACAACAGTTATATCTTTATTTTATAGAAAACATAAATACTGGTTGTCGGCAACAGCAATTATTATAGGATTTTCACGAATATATGTTGGTGTACATCATCCCTTTGATGTATTGTGCGGGTTAATACTTGGTGTTTTAGTAGGTTGTTTTATATATTGGCTGGTAATGTATATTTATGATAAATATGTTAAAAATATAATAGATAAAAAGAAAAAAGATGAAGAGTAAAAAATTAAATTTTGAAGAGAAACTGAATGAACTTCAGATGCTTATTGATAAGCTTCAAAATGAAGATGAAAGTATCGAAAAAAAAATAGAATACTATGAACAGGGCATGGAGCTTGTTGCTGAGTGTAGATCATTCTTGAAAAATGCTGAAAATAAAATAATATATATATCAAATAAATATGCTGCTGATATTGACAAAGATATTCAAGCAAATGATGTAGATAATTAAGATATTTTTGCATTATGAATGATGGCATATCACAACAAATATTAAGCAAAAGCAAGTCAGTATTATCAGATGGCGGAATAATAATATTTCCTACAGAAACAGTTTATGGACTTGGCGCTGATATATTTAATGAAGAATCAATAAATCGGATATATAAAATCAAAGGAAGAGACTTTAATAAACCTCTTGCTGCTCATATTTCCTCTATAAATCAAATAGAATTAATATGCGATAATGTATCTGATTTGTTTTATAAATTAGCAGAAAAGTTTTTGCCAGGACCTTTGTCAATTGTTGTTCCAAATGTAAACTCAAATGTTCCAAAAATTGTAACAAGTGGATTAAATACAATAGCAATTAGATATCCAGATAATGATATATGCAGAAAAATTATAGATAATTTTAATTTCCCTTTAGCTGCAACTTCTGCTAATGTTTCAGGACATACATCTCCGATTAATTTTAGTAATATAGAAAAAGAAATTATAAATGAAGTTGATTTGGCAGTTGATGGAGGTGAATGTTATTATAAAATGGAATCAACAGTCATAAGCATTGTATCGCAACCTAAAATATTGAGGCAGGGTGTGTTGAAGAAAGAAGTTATAGAAGAAGTACTAAATCAAAAACTAAACTATTAATAGCAATTCTTTATGCAATTTAGCAACGAAATACTACAAGAAATAAGTAATCGCATTAATATAGCTGAATTAATAGGCGAATATGTCGAATTAAAACAATCAGGCAGCAATTATAAAGGATTATGTCCTTTTCATACTGAAAAGACACCCTCTTTTATAGTTTCTCAGGAGAAAGGAATTTATAAATGTTTTGGATGCGGTGAAAGTGGCAATGCTATTAAATTTCTTTATAAATATCTTAATATTTCATTTGAAGAAGCTGTTGTTACACTTGCTAATAGATGCGGTGTTGTATTGCCATCTTATTCAAGACAAGATAATACTATAGAAACAAAACTGCGTAATTTATATAATATTGCTGAAATTTTTTATCATTATAATTTAAAAAATGAAAAAGGAGTAGAGGCTTATAAATATTTCGTTAGCAGAAAAATACAGCCAGAAACAATAGAAAGATTTAAATTAGGTTATTCTCCTAACAAAAATTTATTATTAAATGAATTCAAAAGACGTGGTATAGATCTTACTTTAGCAAAACAATCAGGATTAATTTCTTATAATAAAGAACATGGTCAATATTATGATTTTTTCCGTAATAGAGCAATGTTTCCGATTAAAGATTTTTTAGGACGTACGATTGCTTTTGGAGGAAGACAATTAGTAAAAGATGACAAAACTGGTAAATATATAAATTCACTTGAATCAGAAATTTATAATAAAAGCCAAGTTTTATTCGGATTGTCAGAAGCGCTGCAGGAGATACGAAAGACAAAAGAAGTATTTATAGTTGAGGGATATATTGATGTAATTTCTTTATCACAGGCTGGTATAACAAATGTAGTTGCACCATGTGGCACTGCTTTAACAAAAGAACAATTAGAATTATTAAAAAAACATTCAAATATAAATACAATTTATCTATTGTTTGATGGAGATTCTGCAGGTCAAGAAGCAGCAAGGAAAGGTATTCCTTTGGTATTGGAAACAGGATTAGATTTAAGGATTATTTCTTTGCCAGTTCCTGAAGATCCTGATAGTTTAATTAATTCAGAGAATGGAATAGAAAAATTTAATCAGTGCAAAAATAATTCATATTCTTTTGTAGAATTTATGTATAAAATTTTGCAAGATAGAAACAGCCTAAATAATCCAAAAGAAAAATCAGATGCTGTCAAAAATATGATAAATACAGTTTTATCTATAAAGGATAAATCCCAGCATTTTTTCTATTTAGAAGATATTGGTCGAATTTTTAAATATCCATTGGCTCAACTACAAGATATTTATGAACAGCAAGCTAATAAAAAAAATAATACTATAAAAAATAATAATATTTCAGATGTATTAGAAGTAGACAATACTAAAATACAAATAAATGAACAAATTCCTAATGATTTAGATTTGGAAGTTGAAGAAAAAGATCTTATTAAATTTGCAGTAACAAATGCTAATAATTTTAAAATATTGTATGAACAATTTAATGTAACAGAAAGTAATTTCTTTTCTTCTACAGGAAAATTAATTTATGAAATTTTGCTTGAGTATAGAGACAGTGATAATATTTTACAAGCATTAGAATTAGATGATTCTGTTCCAGATCCAGTATTGAATATTGTTTGTAGGCTTTTCTTTGACAAGGAAGTGATCAGCAGCAAATGGAAAGAATTTATAGAAGAGGAAGATAAAATTAATGTAGAAACAACAATAAAAAAAACCATTGCAAGACTGCGTGTTAAGATAATTGATAGAGAAATAAAAGATATTTCAGAAATAATGAAAAATGATACTGAAAATATAATCTCATTATTAAATCAAATTAAAATTTTGCAAGAAGAAAGAAAAGAAATTAATGATAAAATATTGAATTATGAGTAATACAAAAGAAACCAAAAGAAAAAGAGATAAATCAAAAATAAAAAAAATAATAGATATTTTATCAATAGAATATTCTGATGCTAAAACTGATTTGCAGCATACTTCACCGTTTGAATTGTTAATTGCGACTATGCTGTCTGCTCAGTGTACAGATAAAAGAGTAAATATGATATTGCCTAATCTGTTTGGTGCTTATCCTACACCAAAAGCATTATCTGAAGCAGAGCAATCGAAGGTAGAGAAAATTATTTATTCAACTGGATTTTATAAAAATAAAGCTAAAAATATTATTAATTGCGCTTCTGATATAGTAGAAAAGTATTCAGGCAGTGTTCCTGATAATATAGAAGAATTAACGAAATTACCAGGAGTTGGCAGAAAAACAGCTAATTGTGTAATAAGCAATTATTATACTCCAGCTGGTATAGTTGTAGATACGCATGTCAGCCGTATTGCAAAATTGCTCGGTCTTGTAGATACACGTGATGCCGTTGTTGTAGAACGTTATTTGATGGAAATAATTGATTATAAATACTGGAATGTTATTTCGAATTATTTTATTAGATTAGGAAGAGATGTTTGTGTTGCGCGTCATCCTAAGTGTGAACAATGCAAATTACAAAAATATTGCGATTATTATATGAATGACGTTCATAAAAATAAAAATTGAGTATTTAATAATGTAAGTATTTATGGAATGTATTTATTTAAAAGAGCTAACTGCCGATATACAACGAATAGTAATTCCAAATGAAGAATTGCAGCATTTAAAAGCATTAAGGTTGAAACCGCATGAAAAAATATTAGCTACTAATGGCCGAGGATTGCAAGCCTATATAGATGTGATTTCAGATAATGGGAAAT
>JAFRQN010000245.1 GCA_017428585.1 Bacteroidota bacterium
TCTGAATGTATTCGATATTTGAAAGATATTGAAAATGCTGGCTGTAATCTATTTAAATTATGTGATGTTAATTGTGATGAACTGACCGATGCTGTTATAGATGACTTTGGAAGTACAGAATATATTCTTTATCGCTTAGAATCAGAGATCAGAGTGCAGTATATAACTCAAAAACAGAATCTCTTAAAACTGCTGCATACATATATAGGGGAAAAAGATAATATTCTACAAAATGATGTCAACTGCAGCTTGTTCGGTTCCGCTAATTTCCATTGGATATGGGAAGATGTATGTACAAGTGTTTTTAATGATAAGTCTGAATTTAAAGATAAAATTAATAAACCTGAATGGAATATATCTGACAAAAATGGCAAATTTAAGAAAAATGAAGAAGAAACTCTTAAACCAGATATCATTGTAGAAGAAGAAATGGAAGATGGAAAGTACTTTGGTATTTTTGATGCAAAGTATTATTGTATAGATATAGATGAAAATTGTAAAATAAAAAATGGACAGCTTGGAGTTGGCGATATAATAAAACAATATTTCTATCAAATAAGTTTTAAAGATTATATATTGAATAATAAATGTAAATATATTCAAAATGTTTTTCTTTTTCCAGATTTTGTTCCAGCTAAAAATAATAAATATAGTAGTATTAGTTATGTAACAATGGAGACTTTTGAAAAAGTAATTAAAGATTTACAGTTAGGTTCAGGAAAAATCATAATTGTATGGTTAGATACTAAGGATATGTATAAAAAGTATCTAAAAGGAGATAAGATAACTGGAAATGATATTTTTAAATATATTCCAGGTATGACTAAGAGATTAATAAAATAATTAATCTGGTTAAATAAACCATAAAGGCAGTTTAAATTAAACTGCCTTTTTTATTATTAAAATATAAATTTTATGAAAGGTCGTTCTAAAAAATGTAAATTTTCATAAAAACTGCCTCTAAAGAGTGTTGAAAATGTTTAGGAAATCACTCTAAAAAGTGTAGTTTTTTATGAAAAGTCGTTCTAAAAAATGTAATATTTTATAAAAACTGCCTCTAAAAAGTGTTGTTAATATTCAGGAAATCACTCTAAAAAGTGTAGTTTTTTATGAAAAATCGCTCTAAAAAATGTAATATTATTGTTGCAATATGTATATTATTTTGTATATTTGTATTTTAATAATATAAAAAAATAAACTTGTTATAATTAAAGTAATAAAATGGAGAGTGTGTTCTATAGAAATATTATAAATGAACTGGCTAAATGGAAAGAATCTTCTGATAGGAAGCCTTTGATACTTTTGGGAGCACGTCAAGTTGGGAAAACATATATACTAAAACATTTTGGTGCAGCATATTACAAGAATACTGTATATATAAACTGTGACAAAAACGAAAAAGTTAAGAATCTATTTATTGAGGATTATGATATAGAAAGAATTATTCTTAACATAGGTGCTGTTGCAAAAGAAAAAATTATACCAGGCGAAACCTTAATTATCCTTGATGAAATACAGGAATTGAAACGAGGCTTATCATCGCTTAAGTATTTTTGTGAAGATGCACCAGAGTATCATATCTGCACTGCTGGATCGCTTCTTGGAATAGCTATGCATTATGGAGAGTCATTTCCTGTCGGCAAGGTTGATATGATAAAAATGTTTCCTATGACGTTTTATGAGTTTATAAGGGCAAAGGGATATGATATGATGGCTGATATCCTTCTAAAAAAGGATTGGAATACTATTAAAGGACTTCACGATACTCTAAACCAATTATTGCGGGAATATTATTTTGTAGGAGGAATGCCAAGCGTAGTATCAAAGTTTATAAATTCTAACGATGCCAATGCTGTCCGAAATGTACAAAGAAATATTTTGTCTGCTTATTCTCAAGATATGTCAAAGCACACTAAAACATCGGAGATAAAACGAATAAACCAAGTATGGAATTCTCTTCCATCTCAGCTTGCAAAAGAAAATAAAAAATTTATCTATGGTGCAGTACGGAAAGGTGGAAGGGCAAAAGACTTTGAACTTGCTATACAATGGCTGATTGATGCAGGTTTGGTTCATCGTACTGCAAGAGTATCAAAAGCCTCCATGCCATTAAAGTTTTATGAGGATTTTAATGCATTTAAACTATATTTACTTGATGTAGGATTGTTGGGTGCATTAGTAAATACGCCGCCCGCTGTACTTTTAATGCCTAACAATATGGAAGAAGGCAAAGGTATGTTTACCGAAAACTATGTTTGTACACAGTTGGCAGCAAGTGTTGATCATTCTATATTCTATTATAACAGAACTGCAGATAATAGTAATCTTGAAATTGATTTCATCATTCAGCAGGAAAACAAAATTGTTCCTATTGAAGTAAAGGCAGAAGAAAATTTACGGTCAAAATCATTAAAAACTTTTCTTCAAAATAATACAGAAATGCACGGAGTGCGTTTTTCTATGAGTCCATACAGAGAACAAGAACGAATGACAAATGTGCCTCTATATGGTGCTGGAATATATTTCTCAAAATATTAAAATCATTATTAATTATAAATTATAAATCTTATTATATAATTATTGTTAAGTAAATCAACAAAAAGGCAGTTTAATATTAAACTGCCTTTTTTATTTTTTGTTCTAATTAAAAGAACTTATTTAGCTATTCTTTCAAGCCATTTTAACATACATAACATTGTTATCATGGAGATTGAACAAGTTCCTACGAATACGAGCCAAGTAGCCCAGATAGGAATTGATTCGTATAAAATAGCACCAATGAATAATAATTGGTTTCCAGCAGCAGTAGCACAAAGCCATAGACCCTGCATCAAACCTTGATATTTAGGAGGAGCTACTTTAGAAACGAAAGATAATCCTAATGGTGAAATGAATAACTCAGCTACAGTTAAAATGAAATAAGTTCCCAATAACAATAAAGGTGTTACTCTTGAAGGATCAGGCAGACCGCCCATTGCAGTGATTTCTTCTTTTGTTGGCAATCCAGCTGCAGCAGAGCAGATTGTCATTAAAAGATATGCAGAAGCTGCAATACCCATACCGATAGCAATTTTCTTTGGAGTTGAAGGTTCTTTACCTTTAGATTTCAACCAAGCAAAGAATGCCATGATAACAGGAGTTAAGAATACAACAAAGAATGGATTGCATGATTGGAATAATTCCACACCTTGAAGTCTTGTAAATCCAAGATTTATATTAATGCCGCTAATTCGAGTATAGTCTTTAGCAAAGAATGTTAATGTCAAACCGTTTTGATGGAATGAGAACCAGAAGAAAATAACAACAGCAAATACTGCTAATAAAGCATAGATACGTTGTTTAACTTCTTTTGGATCCATATCAACAGCAGCAGCGTCAGAGCTTGTTTTAACAGTAGGATCTGGGAAGTTCTTTTTGTTAGCTAAATATATAACTAAAGAAATAATCATAGCAACGATGGCAGCGATGAATGCATAATGGAAACCAGTTGCAAATACATTCAAATAGCTGTTAACGAAATCACCAACAGATGCATATCCGCCAGAAGCAAAACTTTCTAATTTAGCTAAACCATCGCCCTGCAATGTACCTTCTAAATATTTATGACATAATTCAGGCATAGAAGGATCATAAGTGAAGCCGTGAGATTCAACCCACCAGTTTCTAATACCAACAGCTGTTAAAGGAGCAAAAATAGCACCAACATTAATAAACATATAGAATAAAGAGAAACCAGAGTCTCTCATTGGTTCATATTGTTTATTGTCGTACATTTGACCAACTAATGCCTGCAAATTTCCTTTGAACAAACCATTACCAAAAGCAATAACAAACAAGCCTAAACAAGTTAAGCCTAAATACATTGTAAAGCTTTCTGGAGGAACAGGAGTAGGAGTAGGTATTGCTATTAAAACATAACCTAAAGCCATTAAGCATAAACCAATAAGGATTGTTCCTTTGAAATTCTTTGTTTTATCAGCAATAAGACCGCCAATAAAAGCACAGCCGTAAATAGAAAAATAGAAAATGGAATAAATTAAGCCAGCTTGTGATTCAGCCAGTCCAAATTTAGCCATTAAGAACAGCGATAAAATCGCCATCATGGTGTAAAAACCAAAACGCTCGCCCATATTAGCTAATGAGGCGGCTAATAGTCCTTTTGGATGTTTTTTAAACATAATAAAATTAACCTATTTGTTAATAAAAACAATATAAAATTATACTATAATTTATTTCCTTATTATAAACTAAAAACAATATAAAAGATTTTATATAAAA
>JAFRQN010000246.1 GCA_017428585.1 Bacteroidota bacterium
CAACACAACACAACACAACAAGTTGTGAAGCTATTCTTGTATTAAATTCAAAAACTAATCTTCTTTTTTTATTAGTTTCCATTCTTAGTTTTATTTTTCTGTATAATAATAATTCTTATATAAAATGTTCTAAATTTTCTTATCATAATTTATCAAATTACTCCGAAATACAAAATAATTATATATATAACTCACTTATAAATAATAATCTAAAAATCATTTTAAGTCATTTTAACAGGAAGAAACATTCATTTCTGATGAATGTTTCTTTTTCTTTTAAAATAGATCATAAATGTTTTTGTCAGGTTTATTGTTAGTAAAGTTGAGATAATATCAGTAGGAGTAACAATTTATGGCAAAAAAGCATTATACAATTGAACGTGAAGGTCAAATTGACTTTTTTGAAAATTATCGTATTCCATATACAGACGATAATTCTATTCTTGTTGATAATACTGATGGAGTTTATCATGGAAATATTTTGGAATTTAAACTTAATATTTCAAATCCAGGAAAGGTATTATTTCAAGCTATAAAATATCTTTCAAGGATGAGGATTAAAGGTGAGTCTATACCTGCTAGAATATTGCTTATTGATCTAAATTCTACAAAAGTATATGTATATGATTCTAAAGATTATCTTGATGATATACAGAAAATTTATGTAGGTTCTGCATCTCGAAATAATGATATTTTTATTGGTAATACAACACCAAAAAATGAATATGATTATTCAGATATGTCTGATTCTGCTGAAGTAAGAAAAATGCTTATCAATTCTGTTGAAAAAGAAAGTGATTGGTATATTCCAATAGATTTAGATGAAAACTGTATTTTAGGATGGGCTGAAAGATATTATAGGGAGAAGCCAAAGGCAACTAAGGGTGATTTTATTGGTGATGGTGGAAGTGGAAGCAGTCCTATAAAAATTAATGGTGAAATTAGAGAACCTGTACATTTTGCTGGACTTATAAATCCTTATACAAAACCTACAAACGAGAAATTTAAATACCTTATGGATTGTTTAAATGATCGTCTCAAAAAAAAGGATTTAGGTGCATTTTATACTCCAATGCCGTATGCTAATAAAGCAGCTGAACTTGTTGAGATGGCTGTAGCACGTGTTCCAGAAGGTAATGATTATATTATTCTTGATAGATGTGCAGGTACAGGAAATTTACAAGAAGCTCTTAGAGGAAGATATGATAAAAATGGTGATGAGCTAATTTCACATTGTGTTGTATCTACATACGAATACTATGAATATAAGGTATTATTAGAAAGATTGGGAGCATATGTTCGAGATATAATTCCACCATCAGAAGCGAATGTTGTATATGCAAATGGTATTGTATCTAATGCAGATGCTATGAGTCAAGAATACATTGATAATCCAATAATAAAAAAATATGTAGATAATCCAAAATGTACAATTATTCTGTTTGAAAATCCACCGTATTCAGATAGTTCTGCTATTACATTTGTAGAAGATAATGATTTATCAAAACGTGCTAGAACTTTAAAAACTAATAAATATATTGTTAATGAATTTAAGAATAATGCTTTGGCTAAATTAAATGAAAAGCGTGGTGCGGCAAGAGAAAGTTCACATTTGTTTATTTGGTCTGGGTTTTATTATTATTTAAGACAAAAAACAGATAGTTTTATTATTTTTTCACCAGTTAAATATTTTAAAAATGTTGGATTAGTAAAGAAAAAAATAATTAAAGGTTTTGCTTTTAATCGAAAATATTTTCATGCAACAGATTCTGTTGTATCTTGTATTTTGTGGTCAAATGAAGATGATAATAATCCAACAGAATTTAATTTAAAAGTTTTTAATATTGAAAATAATTTAGATGTTGTAGTTTGTAAAGAAAATCCTATTTTGACTATAAAATTAGTAAAAGGAA
>JAFRQN010000247.1 GCA_017428585.1 Bacteroidota bacterium
TACATCAAATAAATGAACATTAACTAAAATAAAATGGAGGGTTCTTATACTGACAAAGAATAAACTGCTGATGGGATTTATAGTATTGCTGATATTACTTGTTTTAATAGGTGGTGTAAGTGCTGCAAATAATGCTGCATCTTATATTATAAAATATTTCAATGAAAATAATTTAAACATTAGAAAAATAGCAATATTTTGCGGTTCTGGAAATAATGGAGGCGATGGATTAGCTTTAGGACGACATCTATCAGAATTATTTGATGTTACAATATTTCAATTTGGCAATATAGAAAAGATGTCAACTGAAATGCGAAAGAATTATGAAATTATAAAAAACATACCAATAATTAAACTTAACTCTGTAAATTCATTAGATGACATAAATCAATTAACCTTAAATTATGACTGTATAATAGACAGTCTTATTGGAATAGGTGGAAGTGATAAATTAAGAGAAAATATAATACCATTATTAAAAAAGATTAATAACGCAAAGGCTGTAAAAATAGCCATTGATATGCCTACTGGATTAGATGCAGATACATCTAAAGCACATATAGATACATTCAGAGCTAATTTAACAATAAACATAACAGGTTATAAATTTGCAGCTATAAATAAAAAATGCCAGCAATATTATGGGGAAACAGTAACTGTTCCATTAAATACAAGTTCAATAATAGAAAATAAAATATGCAGACAATTTGTTTTAGAACCAAGTGATTTAAATATACTTCATCAAAGAAGATACAACTCCTCTAAATTCGATTATGGAAAAGTATTGATAATTGCAGGAAGTATTGATATGTGCGGTGCTGCTGCTCTTGCTGCCAATGCTTCAATAAAATCAGGTGCAGGTATAACCACCCTATTAACACCTAAAATACATCCTGCGATATTGCCAGAGGTTATAGCAGAAACATTATCGTCAACTCATAGCGGCACAATACACCCTTCAAATTATTCATATATAATGGATAAAATACAAAGTGCTGATACTATATTATTAGGTCCTGGAATTGGAACAGACCAAGAAACACTTAATATGCTAAGGCAAATAATTTTTAATACAACTAAACCAATGGTAATAGATGCAGATGCACTTCGTTGTATAAATATAAATGATAAACTCCGCTCTAATATAGTATTAACTCCTCACAGCGGAGAATTTTCACGTTTGCTCAATATTCCACGCAAAGAAATAGAAGAAAATCCAATAGAATTTACAAAAAATGCTGCTAAACAGTTAAATTGTACAATTTTGCTAAAAACAATACCAAATATAATTACAGATGGAAATCTATTCTATTGGAATATATATGGAAATCCTGGAATGTCCACAGCAGGTTCTGGAGATGTTTTATCAGGTATTATAGCTTCTATGCTATTTAGAATAAAAGCAGATCCATTAAAAGTTGCTGCAATTTCATCTTTAATTCATGCTTTAGCAGGAGATGCGTATGCAGAAGATTATAATCAAAATTCATTAACTGCGTCAAACATTATTGAATATTTAAAATATGTTATCTAATAAAAAAATTATAGAAATAATATCAATTTTTCAATTATTGGCAGCATCCATTATATGTATAATATTTTCAAGCCAAGAATATATAGAACTTCCAGATATAGGATTTGATTTTATTGATAAAATACTGCATTTTTCTGCATTTTTTATATATGGAATATCTATTCAAACTGCTATAATTACAAATATTGACTATATAAAGGAAAAAATAAATATTTCTCCCAATGCAATAAAAATTATAGTCATACTATTTGGAATGCTATTTGCCGCATCAGATGAAATACACCAGTATTTTGTTCCTGGAAGAAGTGCCGATATATTAGATTGGATAGCAGACAGTTTAGGAATTATTTGTTCTATATTTTTATATAATACTATTCAAAAAATCATATTAAAAATAAAGAATAAATTAAATGCTTAAATACTAAATAAAAAGGAAAAGCCAGAAAATAATTTCTGGCTTTTTTATTAAGTGGTTTTGTAATAAAGAAAGTATCAATTATTACTTTTTTAATTATATAGTAATCTATTAATTTCTGTATTGATTAGCCATTTGATTTAACAATGAATTTCTTGTTGTCTTAGCTTCAAATTGGTTATCGCTTTCAAGAATACGTTGAATTTTATATCTATCTTCGTTATCAGGAATGCTGTTGTTTTTATTATTAGCATCCATAGATATTTTAATGCGTTTATAAGCAGGTTCATCGTATTTTTTTAATTCAGCTTCGCCATGTGGACGACCAAGAGGACGATCAAATTTGTTTCCAATACCTTGATCCTTTATGATTTCAATGTCACTTGTTGATTGATTTTCATAAGAATTATTAGCGAAAGCAGAAAAATCACTGCTGAATACTTTCTGAGTATTATTTACAGAATTATTAACTTTGTCATCATTATAACTATTTTTGTTATAATTATTATTTTGATTTACAGAGTCTTTTTTTTCTACTTTTTGAACAGGAGATAGAATAGTAACAACTATTTCATCGCTGTCATCAACAGCTTTCTTACCGCATTTAAGATCAACAGAATCACCTGTTTTTTCTTCTAAAGTATCAAAAATTTGACAAATATCTTGAACTGTAAAATCGTTTCCATATTTTGCTTTTAATAAAACAAATTCAGCACCTTTTACAGATAATTCATCAAAGAAAGGAGAACTCAAAGCATCAATAAGAGCATCTCTGCCTGCATTTTCGCCTTTACCAGTTCCAACACTGATTATTACCTCGCCAGCACCAGCTAAAGCTGTTCTTACATCTGCAAAATCTATATTTTCATCACAATCGTCAGTAATAATATCAACAATGCCGCTTATAGCATTATATAATACATCATTTGCTTTATGATATGCTTCTGTAATTTTTATGTCGCGATAAACTTCTAAAATTTTATCGTTAGGAACAATTACAAAAGAATCAACGATTGCTTTTAATTCTTCAATACCTTTCATAGCACGTTCGTTTTTCTTTTTTCCCTCATAAGAAAAACATTTAGCTACGATACCAATTACTAAAGCATCTGTTTCTTTAGCAATTTTTGCGATAACAGGAGAAGCACCAGTACCAGTACCGCCACCCATTCCACAAGTAATGAAAATCATATCAAAACCAGTCAATGCTGCTTTTAATTCTTCTGCACTTTCTTCTGCAGCAATTTTTCCTACTTCAGGATTAGAGCCAGCACCAAGACCAATTCTTTTTTGATTTTTACCTAATAAAAATTGATGTTCTTTATCAACTTTTACTTTGTCTAATGCTTGTTTATCTGTATTAGCAGCCATAAATGTAACACCATTTATTCCGCGTGTTATCATATTATTAACTGCATTACCCCCAGCTCCGCCAACACCAATAATACAGATTTTAGCATTATTTTCATTATCGTAAATTTTAGCAGCATTAGAGTTTATATCAATGCTCATAAATCACCTCTTTTTATATTGATTATTATTAATAGTTTACTATGTTATAATTAAAATTTAATTAAAATTTCTTTAACATGTTGTAGAAATCTTTTCCAAGTTCTTTTAATGATCTTTTTTCTTTCTTTTCTTTAGGTTCTTTTTTCTTTTTGCCATCTGAATTTTCCTCTTCTTCATCATAATCTTCGCCGTCATTTTCATCAGCATCAACATCATTAGAAGATTTTTCATCTAAATATTCTATTTCACATTTATCATTAAATTTTAATGCTTCCAGAGCTAAACCTACAACTGTAGAATATTTAGGATTTTCTATAGAATCTGATAATCCTTTATATTTAATACCTAAAGGATATCCTATTCGAACAGGACAATTAAAGATTTCTGTTGCTAATTCCTCAGTTCCTTCAAATAAAGCAGAACCACCTGTTATAACTATACCTGCACCTAATTTACCACCATAACCAGCCTTTTCTTCTATCTCATATTTGCACATTTCAAATAATTCTATCATGCGAGGTTGAATTATTCTACAAAGATCGCTTTTTTTCATATCCTTTGGTTTAATACTGCCAGCACCACCTATTTGGAAATTATCATCTTTCATTAACGATGGCAGATATGTATGACCATAAGTACATTTTATGCGTTCTGCTTCTATAGCAGTAGTTAAAACAGTTTGTCTAATATCTTCTGTTATATTATTGCCGCCAATACCAATTACTGTTGTATATCGCAACACATTATTTTCAAATATAGTTAAATCAGTTGTTCCGCCGCCTATATCAATTAAACCAACACCAATTTCTTCTTCTTCATCAGAAAGAAGAGCTTGACTGCTTGCAATAGGTTCTAACATTATTTTCTTTATATTAAGACCTACTTTTTCTTCTACACAAACACTAATATTTTTTAATGCAGTTTCTAATCCACTTACAATATGCACGTTTGCTTGTAATTTTACGCCGCACATTCCAATAGGATCATGGATGCCATCTTGTCCATCAACAATGTATTCATAAGGAACAATATGAATAATTCTTCTACCCGCTGCTATTTTACTTTTGCTTAAATCACTTATAACTCGATCAACATCCGCTTTTGTTATTATATTATTTTGATTTGATATAGTAATAGTAGAGACATCTGTTAAGGCTTCCACATGATCTCCTGCTAAACCTACAACTACATCTTTAATTTTGATTCCCGATTGTTGTTCCGCAGTACTAATGACTGTTTTTATAGCTTCAACAGTCTTTTCTATGTTTACGATAACACCACGATGAACACCTCTGTTTTCAGTTACAGCACAGCTTAAAATATTATAAGTATCATCAGTATTTTCTTCAATAACTAAAGCACATACCTTTGTTGTACCTATATCAAGCCCGACAGCTATTTTTCTTTTTTTTGACTGTTCTTGTTCCATGTTTCTACCATTAAAAATTTATTAATAACTATGTTATAATCTGTTTATATATTTTTATATCTAACAATAACTACGTCTTTCCAACGTACATCTATATATCTTAATTCGCTTATATCAGAAGATGCCATAACCAACTTATTCTTCCAAAAAACATAAAGATTTGCCAATTTATCTGATATATTATCTGCTCTACCAAAAAAAATAGGACAATCTATATCAGTTAACAGCAGTTCATACATTTTTCGATGCTCAGAATATCTTATTTCAGAAATGCTGTTGCTCAAATTTTTATAATCCGTCATTAATTCTGTTAAAATCAATATAGCACCTTTTACAGCAGGCTTATTAACAATTCCCTTAATAAATACATTATTTATAATAGGCAGATTAGTAAAACCTTTGTAAAATCTATAAGGCATTACATTTGCCTTATCATCAACGAATTTTAAATTATTATCAGAATCTATAATAATAGCAATAGGGATATTTTCCTTTATTTCGACACTTAAAACGCCTTTAGAATTTATCCACACTTTTGCAATAGAGATATAAGGATGCATTTCTATTTTTTTCTTGATGCCATATAGATCAATATCATCTATAGCAACATCAATAGTTTCATCATTAATTATATCATAAATTTCACCATTTGAAACGATTATATTGCCATTTATTTTAATACTTTTTATTGCTTGAGAATTAAACCAATTAGAAGAAAGAATCGATAATATGATAAAAACAACCAAAATACCTATAAATAAAAAAACAGTTTTAGATTTAGAGGCTTTTTTATTTTCCAGCTTGTTAATTATCAAGTTTGCTTTTTCTTTCATTTTAATTGTTAGAATTAAAAATAAAACTAATAATGTTTACTCATTTAGAAAATATCACCAAAATTAATTAGTTTAATAATATATTCCTTAACAAATAGAACTGTTAATCTTAATATCAATATTAAATAACAACTGATTGTTAAAATATTATCTATAGTTTCTATTTCTAATAATGATTTAATTATTATTAAAATAAAATGAAGAATAAAGAAAGAATTATAGAGGATATAACCCTTTTTTTATGCTGCTTCAAATACATTCTTTTTATGATATACAAATTTATATTATTTTTCACAAATAAACAAATTTTTTTACTTAATTATAAATAAAAAATTATATTTTTTATCAACATGAAAAATATATAATGAATTTATTAAAATTTAATCAAAATA
>JAFRQN010000248.1 GCA_017428585.1 Bacteroidota bacterium
ACTATCAGAAGGATCCATATCACTCTTTCTAAATGTTATATAATTGCTTGATGTACTTGGATCTAAACCTCTATATACTATTGAATCAGAACCATCAGGTCCTGTAATAGTAAAGGTGGCTTTCATAGCAGGATATGAATTCGGTAAATTCCCTACAAATACTTTAAAACCTGGTATTTCATTCCTATCCCTTGGCTCTGCCTGTGAATATAATGCACCTGCTAAAAATGAATAATTATTTGATGGATATATTTCTCTAATTTCTGGACCTTGATCATAGATAAAACGTGTATATGGTCTATATTGCATTGCATAAGCATAGCCGCTATAACCAGTATAAGCATAACCATAATATGCCATATTAGCTGAACTTGAGAAAGTATAATAGTAAAGTTCGCAATAAGGCGTACCATAATTAATTGTTCTTGTACCTACAATACAAATTTGAATATTATCTTCTCCATTATAAATAAAATCTCTGTCAAAAACTAACGTATCCCACTGTCCACTTGTAAATCCTGCAAAACGATTATTTCTCTCATATACTAATTGATAGTCACTATAATCCTTTGTTGGATAGAATGAACTTGTTGCAGGAGTAGTTAATGAGGTAGCTGTTGTATGTTTTATATAGATTTTATAATTATTATGCGCTATATTAGTATAAGAAGTATTACCTGGATATGTTGTTGAATTATACGCACTAGCTACATAAAAATCCATTTCTTTTAAATACATACTACCTTTATTACCCAGTTCTGCACGAGTAACAATAAACTCATAGATATCATAACCATAGTAATAATATGGAATAAGATATCCATACGAAGTTGTTTGAGCTGAACCCAAGGTTAAGGTATCAGCATACAAACTATTGCTTATATTTATCCCCGCTATAAGCATTATAAGGACGATAAATAATTTTTTAATTAATAACTTCATTAAAAACCTCTTAATATAATAATTTAATTTATTTTTCTAATTTTACTATAACTATGTAATATATACGTCAATCTACATGTAATAGAATTTATACAACACAATGTATGTATATTTAACTAAAATTTAAATATAAAAATACAAAAAAAATATGAAAAAACCATATTTTTTTTACAAAAAATATGGTTTTTTATATATCAAATTTAATTTAATAATGTTTATATGCCTTATAAACAAATTTATAATTTAATATATATATAATAATGTTATAAATTTTAAAATAAAAAAACCCGACTATTATTTAGTCGGGCTTAAATGTTTTTATATAAATTATAATATTCTTTATCTTGAAATCACGAAATTACGAACTTGTAGATTTCCATCTATACGTATAAACATTGTATAGCTGCCACTATTTAGATTACTTACATTCAATGAAATGTTATTAGTTCCTGCTGTTAATTGCTCTGTTTGAACTAATAAACGTTCTCCACTTGCATTGTAAACTTCTACTGTTCCTAAACCTGCAGCTGGAACATCTATACCTAAATTAGCTATATCTATAACTGGATTTGGTGTTACTGAGCCTATTGTCAATGTTATTGTACCCATTGTAACTACTCTTGCATCACTATAACTATAGCTGCCATCGTAATCTACCATACGTAATCTATATGAATATGTATGTCCTGGCAATACATCTGCATCTATTACTTGATAAGTCTTCTCTGCTAATGAATTGCCTGTAGCTTTTACTTCTTCTATAGATGAATAATTACTAAAGCTGCCATTGATATAATCAGCACGTTCTACAACAAATCTATCTGTATTTAATTCACTTGCTGTCTGCCAATTTATTTCTACTTGATTGTTGTATGCAGCAACTTCAAAATTATGTAATTCTACTGGTACTATATCACTATTATTATTCTTTATAAAGTCATTAATTGATCTTAATAAATTTGATATATTGCCATAATGACGCCAGTCAAAGCCTAACAATACTACATTATAATCACGTGTAGAACCTGCCAAAGATGAAATTTTCTTCTCATTTGGTACGTTTATCATATAGGCTTCTGAATTAATACTATCACATACATGACCTATAGTAGTAAAGCCATTTATATGATCTAACTTCTTATATAATATTCCATAAGGCTCTTCATCAACTGCTATACCATTGTCCCAGCCTGTACGTAAGATCTTTATTGCTTCATTACGTCCTAATGCTAAACCTATTATAGAATGACCATTATAAGTTACTGGTGATGCTATATTAATAGAATCAGCATATATTGGCAATGATTCTGGTGAATGTACACGTGTTATCTTATAGAATGGTGTTAGATAGAAATTAAATGTACTACCATCATCCTGCTCGCCTACACCTACATTTAAGCTTGTATGGAAATATGTATCTATAAAGTCTAATTTCTCTTGTACATTTAATGATAAGAAATCTATATCTGTATTAGCATCTTTTACAAACTCTTCACTACCCATGATGAAGTTTAATTTTCCTTCATGTTTGTTTGATGTAAAGAATTTATTCATATCTCTTACAAAATTCTTATCTCTAAATGTTCTGTCTGTTATATCATAATTGTTATTATTCCATCTGTCTGGATCTATAGACAATTCATCACTTACTATTAATGTTCTATATAAAGTATAATCTATATTTCTATAATCCCATGCCTTTCTATCTAATATATCTGCTCCATAGAATGGTATGGATTCATTTTCTGCTGATATTGGTTCTATTCCTAATGATTTCAAGCCTACCAATAATGTATCTAAGTTTAATCGACCTGCTACCATATCCATATTAGTTACTGTGCCTAATGGTACATATTGTCCATTATCATAGACATTTATTGTATTATATGTATTATAAGCTGAAACGATTAAATCAATATCTGATTTCTTTACATAGTATCTTATTGTTGTAGATATTGTATTGTTGCTTAAATCCTCATCATGTGTTAATGGTGCACTTAAGACAAATTTATATCTTGGTGTAACATTGTTTTCCATACGGCTAAAATGTATTGGTAAAGCATAATCTAAATTTGCTCTATTCAATTCTTTATATGTTTGTGGTATCCAGTCACCTTCTGTAAATTCTATCTCAAAATCATCACCTGGACTTAATGTAACATATTTCTCGTATGTATATTCTAATATGCTCTCATCTACTGGCTCGAATACTGTGTTATCTTTATTATGCAATGCTTCATTATTATAATATACATTCTCAAAATTATTTGTATGTAATGCTGCATTGATATTATTTATACTTGAGCTTTCTCTGTATACTTTTAATTGTAATAATCTATTAGTTAATGTTGCTACACCATTATTTCTAACTCTTACTACTGGTCTTATTGGTTTATTGTCTATCATCAAGTATTCTGCATCTTTAAATGGACCTGTACTTGATTTATATGTTGCTGGTGATGCAAAATTTACCAACTCAAAATCTAATGCATATCTGTTTGAATTAAATTCTTCAGCACCAATATCATATTTTTGATCACCGCTGCCTCGTAGTGTACCATCTATATCGTCTGGTATGCTTGTCAATATTTTTCCTCTGTTATCCAATGGTGAGTTTAATGGCAATGGATTTCTGTTTATTCTTAATTTAGGATATGTCTCATCTGAATATACTAAATCACTATAAAATTCTCTCATTACTGAGTAATAATCACTCTTAAACCAATTCTGCCATTGTTCCAACTTCTCATATTCACTTACATAACCTGTATCTAATACTGTACCTGTTGTTAAATCTGTATTTACAAATCTATATGCATCTACTACACTGCTGCTGTCCCAATAATATACATTATAATTAAATGTATTATTTGCTTCACTTGGTGTTGCACCTTGATAATAAATTACTGATGCTAAATTTGCACGTGATGTGTTAAATGTTTTATCATCAAGATGAATTGCATTATTATAAATTGTACTGTTGATTAAGCCTTGTAATCTTAATCCTATATATTCACCATAACTTGTACTATATTCATCTGAAGTCATGATTATTGTATTATTAGCTATCTCTATATTCTTAATGTTATATGATGGATCTTCTACTTCATAATATGGTAAGCTATAATCTCCTAATTTCTTTGATAAAGAAATATTTATTCCATATCGTTTAGTAGATGGTAAACCACCTTGTATACCCCAGATTATATTATTATATATCTTTGTACGTTCTGCTCTATCTGGGAATACACTACCCATGATTCTATCATATAATAAACTTTGTTCATAACTAATACCGCTTGCCAATATATTTGATCTTACATTGCTTATTTCGTTATTGCTTATTGTCAAGCCTACATTATTATAACCATTATATTTATCTCCACGTTGTATACCACCCAATAAGATACCTGCACAATCTACATCTACTTCATTGCCTGATGGATCTTTGGTTACACCTAAGATACCATGTATTCTATTGCCTATTATTTGTGAATTTTCTTCATAACCTAAGTAAATACCTGCACGACCTACATCATAAATTAAATTATTATTGTATTTATTATCATGGTTATAAACTCTTGCATAACCACCATCTGCACTATCTACTATTACTACAAATGTATTTAATATCTGATTGGTTCTATTATCTTTTATCTCGTAATGTTTCTTATATAAATAACCTCTATTTGTTTGACTGCCTATAACTCTAAATACATTAACACGTTCTTGGATATTGCCTAAATTATATAATTGTTCTCCAAATGATGTTAATGATGGATCTGATTTTAATTCAGCCAATGTTACATTAAATAATGAATCTTGAACATCTACTAAGAAGTTATTACCTAAAACCATACCTAAACCTAATGATGTTATACCATAAGTAAATTTAGATATTTCATTATTTGTTATTTCATTATGGTTGCAATATACTGTATCAAAGTTATATCCATTTCCTCCATAACCTGATTGATATGGCGGTGTAGTTCTTAACAAAATACCTGTAGAATATGTGTAATTATCTGATGCACTTGCACCACTTATCCAATCTTCTCCCCAATTTAATACAGCACCTTGATATGTTGTGCCTGGTAAATAATATTGATAAGATCTTGTTTCTTTTACACCATCTTCTATTATACAATTCTTTATTGCACAATTTGCAACACCATCTAAATAAAATGGTGCTCTAAAGTCATTACCGCCTGTCTCTATTGTAAAATTAAAGGCTTTATAATCGCCGCCATCAAATGTGATATATCCATCATTACGTCCCCATTTCTTCTTTTGCAAATCTGTTGCTTCTAATACCATGGCTTCTTTTACTGATGGTGTATCACATGCACCTATCATTACACCTATACCTGATTTACTGCGTAATGTAATAGAAATATTTCCTTTTATTTTTGATACATCATAAGCTGGCTTGAATGTGATTGGTCTAATTCTTATTGTACCATCTTCTAATGTATCACAAACTCCAACTATTCGTGATCTGAAATCTAATGCTGGATGATATGCTTTCTTTAATGATATAATTCTGCCTGTATTGGTTGTTAATTCTTCTATTACATCATCATCTAATGTACCTTCTTCATAATTTAAATCTGTTAATTCAAAAGTAACTGTATCTGAAACACCAAATCTATATAATTGTCTTACTGCATCACCGATTGTTGGATAATTTCCTGTCTTACCTATTGTATAATTGCCAGCC
>JAFRQN010000036.1 GCA_017428585.1 Bacteroidota bacterium
AATTCAATGTTATATGAGACAGAATTAGAAGATGAATTAGTTTCGGAGCAATATCATTTAGAATCTATTCAAGCAGAAGAAGCATGGAAATTATTAAAACCATCTGAAAAACCTATTATTGTTGCTGTTGTAGATACAGGAATAGATACAACTCATGAAGATTTGAAAGGCAATTTTTGGTTAAATGAAGGAGAGCGTGGTTTAGATGAAAATGGACTTTCAAA
Organism: Bacteroidota bacterium; assembly: GCA_017428585.1. GTDB lineage: Bacteria > Bacteroidota > Ignavibacteria > Kapaibacteriales > UBA2268 > JAAYTD01. The sequence goes on from JAFRQN010000036.1 coordinate 225, forward strand.
AGAAACTAATGGAATAGATGATGATGAAAATGGTTTTATTGATGATGTTTATGGATGGGATTTCTTTTATGATGACAATACCGTCTTAAATGGAATAAGCCATGGAACTCATGTAGCAGGTATAATTGGAGCAACACATAATAAATTAGGTGTAGCAGGTGTTGCAAAAAATGTTAAATTGATGAATGTAAAAATAGGAGCAGAAGGAAATTCTACTGCTGCAATAAATGGCGGCGAAGCAATTTTATATGCAGTTATGATGGGAGCTGATGTAATAAATTGTTCTTGGGGCAGTTTTAAGGCGGCTTATTCTGAAATAGCAGCATTTAATTTGGCTTCAAATTTTGCTGTAATTACTGTTGCAGCTGGTAATTCAGGAAGAAATATAAACTATTATCCAGGGTATTTTGAAAATGTGTTGTCTGTTTCTGCTATAAATAAAACCGATAAAAAAACATCATTTTCAAATTACGGCGTAACAACTGATTTATGTGCTCCTGGTGATAAAATAATGTCAACAACTCCAGGCAATAATTATCAAAAAATGTCTGGTACGTCTATGTCTTCTCCAATCGTTGCTGCTGCAGCTGCAATGATTAAAAACAACTTCCCAGAATATACACCAGAACAAGTTATGGCAAGATTAAAAACAACAGCTGTAAATATTGACAAAAAAAATAAAGATTATAAAGAACTCTTAGGAACTGGTGCGCTTAATATATATAATGCATTAGCTGAAACAAACTGCCGTTATCTTAAATTAAATAATATAAGAATCAATGATACATTAACTAACAGTTTTTCAAATATTTACTTAGAACTTAATCAGACAGTTAATATTACTGCAGATATATCTAATATCTTAGATGAAGTATTTGATGTAAAAGTTCAAGTCGTTTCAAAAAAAATAAACTTTGAAAAAGATAATTTCTTTATAGATCATATAAATGCAAATTCTACCTTAACAAATTATTTTAATATAAATGGTAATGTATGGGATGGAAATACACTTGAAATTGATAATCCAGAATATATTTATGTATATTTCTATGATAATAATGACAAAGAAATAGGAAGAACGATTATTACAGTAACTATTAATCCTTCTTGGCATACAATCAATTATAATAATATTTCTTGTTCATATTCAATGAATGGGGGATTAGCGTATAATGGTTATCCTGCTATAGAAAATCAAGGTTATGGATTTTCATATAAAAATTATTCTAATTTATTATTCCATGGCGGATTATTAATAGCAACAGGCAAAAATAATGTAATGAATAATATATTTATAAATACTGATTATAGAGATTCATCATTTATTACTGTTGATAATCATGTACAAATTATAGAAAATTGGGATAAGAATTTTCATTTAGATATAATAAAATACTATGGATATAAAATAGATGATTATGTATATGAAACGCCTATAATTGAAGTTACGCAATCTTTATTTGAAAGCAGGCTGCCTGGATTAGAAAATACTTTGTTTATTATTTATGATGTAAAGAATTTGCAAGATGAACCTATAGATACATTGTTTTTAAGTAATTTCTTTGATTGGGATATATCTGTTGTTGATAAAAACAATTATTTTGTTAATCAAGATAAAATTGCTGTTATATATTCTAATTACTCTGATACAGTAAGTCCAAAAATAAATATGAAAGTATTATATCCTCAAGATAATATCTCTTTTGCATCTATTTTTGCTGCTGATCCTGAGCAAATCAATAAATCTCCATACGATAAAGGATTTTCTGAGAAAGATAAATGGTCTAACATGAAAGATTCTATTTTAACTTCTACAATGGGTCCTTTTGAGCGTCCATTTGACATTGCTGTTATGATGGGAAGCTCTAATGTGTATAATATTCCAAAAAATTCTTCTCAAAGATTTGTTTTAGCTATAACAGTAAACACTATTCAGCATTTAGCTCTTGATGAAATTCATTCTGCAGAAGATTTCTATAATATGACTGATTTTTATAACTTATCTGTTAATGAAATGCAAAAAAATATTAAATATAGCCTAAATGGCAATGAATTATTTTATGAAATTGAAGGTGTATCATCAGGAAAATACAAATTATCTATTTTTGATTTAAATGCTAATCAATTATTTAAATTTGATGATTTATATTTGATGGATAACATCACAAATAAAGGCACCATAAATGTTTCTAATTTGTCTTCTGGTGTTTATTTTATAGTATTAGAAAATAATAATATATCATATAAAACGAAATTTATTATAGAACGATAGAAGTATTTTTTATAAAAAAGATATAAAAATATGAAAGTAAATTTTTTTGATTTAACAGAACAATATAAAACAATAAAATCTGATGTAGAAAAATCTATATTGGAAATATTAGATACCCAACGTTTTGTTTTGGGAAAGTATGTATCTAAAATTGAAACAGATTTAGCCAGTCTATGCGGTAGTAAATATGCTGTTGCTGTATCGAGTGGAACAGATGCAATTTTATCTGCTTTAATGGCATTGGATATAAAACCAGGAGATGAGATAATACTTCCTGATTTTACTTTTTTTGCAACAGCAGGCACTATTGCAAGATTGAATGCAGTTCCTGTTTTTGTCGATATAGACAAAAATACTTATAATATATCAGCCAAAGAAGTAAGAAAACATATTACAAAAAAGACAAAAGCTATAATTCCTGTACATTTATATGGATATTGTGCTAATATAGAAGAACTAAATGAAATTTCACGTGAATTTAATATTCCTATAATAGAAGATGCATGTCAAGCTATTGGATCGGAATATAAAGATGGACGCCGAGCTGGAAATCTCGGACTAATGGGATGTTTCTCTTTTTATCCAACCAAAAATCTTGGCGGCGGCGGTGATTCTGGTGCAGTTACTACCAATGATGAAAAAATATATAATAAATTAAAACAAATGAGAAATCATGGTATGGAACCTCGTTATTATCATAGTTTCATCGGTGGTAATTTTAGAATGGATGAATTTCAAGCTGCAATTTTATGCAATAAAATGCCGCATTTAGAAAACTGGAATAATAAACGTAGAGAGAATGCAAAATTATATAAAAAATATTTTCAAGAATATAATTTAATTGAAAACAACTCTATTGAATTTACAAAGAACAATAAAGTAATTATTCCTTTAGCAGATCAACAAGAATATCATAATTTACATATATATCACCAATATTGCATCAGAGTACAAAAACGCGATGAACTAAAACAATTCTTGGCCGATAATGAAATTGGCAGTGATATTTATTATCCAGTTCCGCTTCACAAGCAGACATGCTTCAACTATTTGAAACGTTGTGATGATGATTTCTCAGTAACTAATGCAGTATGCAATGAAATTCTTGCTTTGCCAATTTATCCAGAATTAAAAGAAGAACATATAAAATTTGTAGTTGAAACTATTGCAAAATTTATAAAGAAATAATGTAATAATAATTATATACTAAAAAAGAGGCATTAACAGCCTCTTTTTTTTATATTAAATAATTAGATAATTAATCGTCTAAGCTAAGTATTGCTAAAAATGCTTCCTGTGGAACATCGATGTTTCCAACCTGCTTCATTCTTTTCTTACCTTCTTTTTGTTTTTCTAATAACTTACGTTTTCTGGAAATATCACCGCCATAACATTTTGCCAATACATTTTTACGCATTGCTTGAACAGTTGTTCTTGCTATTACTTTTGAACCGATTGCAGCTTGGATAGCAACCTCAAACATTTGTTTTGGAATTAATTCTTTTAGTTTGCTGCATAATTTTTTGCCCCAATCATACGATTTAGAACGATGAATAATAGATGATAATGCATCTACAGGTTCTCCATTCAGCAAAATATCGAGCTTTATTAAATCAGATGCTCTATAATCAAGAAATTCATAATCCAAAGACGCATAACCTTTTGATATTGATTTTAATTTATCATAGAAATCAAATACTATTTCCGATAAAGGCAGTTCCCATTGCAAATCAACTCTTGTTTCTGAAAGATAAGTTGTATTTGTTGCAATTCCTCTTTTATCCAAACATAATTTCATAATGCTTCCAACAAATTCGCTTGGAGTAAGAATATTAGCTCTAATAATAGGTTCTTGTATTTCCCTTAGCAAATTTGGGGCAGGAAGCTGTGTTGGATTTTCGATAAACACTTCTTCGCCTTTTGTTGTAATTATTTTATACTGTACATTAGGAACAGTAGTAACAATATTTTGTTGAAATTCACGTTCAAGACGTTCTTGTACAATTTCCATGTGCAACAGACCAAGGAAACCACATCTAAATCCAAAACCTAAAGCATTAGATGTTTCTGGTTCGTATGAAACAGCAGAATCATTTAATACTAATTTTGCCAAAGCTTCACGCAAATTTTCAAAATCATCAGTACTTGAAGGATATATACCGCTGAATACCATCGGTTTAACTTCCTTAAAACCAGATATTGGAGCATCACAAGGATCATTGAGATGGGTTATTGTATCACCGACTTTTGTATCCTGCAAATTTTTAATACCTGCAATCAAATATCCAACATTACCAGCAGATAATTTGCCTGTACGGATACGCTTCATTTGCATAATACCAACTTCTTCTACTTGATACGACATTCCAGTCTGCATAAAGTAAATTTCA
>JAFRQN010000249.1 GCA_017428585.1 Bacteroidota bacterium
AGCCTCTTTACGGCGGCGCAACTGCAAGACCTTTTACTACTCATCATAATGCTTTGGATATTGAGCTTTATATGAGAATAGCTTTAGAGTTATACTTAAAACGCTTAATCGTAGGCGGTTTTGAAGGCGTATATGAAATAAGCAAAAACTTTAGAAATGAAGGCATAGACAAAACTCACAACCCTGAATTTACTATGCTTGAAATATATATCGCTTATAAAGATTATAAATGGATGATGGAAATGATCGAAGATCTTATCCGCAAGTTAGCTCTTGAAGTTAATAACTCTACATCTGTTGTGATTGACGGCAATGAAATATCTTTTGAAGGCGAATTTAGACGCGCTAAAATGTTTGATCTTTTCAAAGAATATACTGGAATGGATCTGCAGGGCAAATCTCGCGAAGAACTTTTGGAAGCTGCCAAACAATTAAAAGTTGAGGTTGAGCCAAATGCAAGTTCAATGAAAATTCTTGATGAAATTTTTGGAGCTAAAGTTGAAGAACATTTAATTCAGCCTACTTTTGTAATAGATTATCCTGTTGAAATGTCTCCGCTTGCTAAAAAACATCGTTCTGAAAAAGGGTTGGTAGAAAGATTTGAATTGTTTGTTAATGGCAAAGAATTATGCAATTCTTTCTCTGAATTGAATGATCCTCGCGATCAAAGAAACAGATTGGAAGAACAAGCCCGCATAAGAGCGGCAGGCGATGATGAAGCAATGGTAGTTGATGAAGACTTCTTAAACGCTCTGGAAATTGGAATGCCTCCTACTGCTGGACTCGGCATGGGTATCGATAGACTTGTGATGCTGTTGACTGGCAACACATCTATTCGTGATGTGATCCTATTCCCAACAATGAGACCTATGTAATTGATTTGAAGTATTAAATATGATAATATATAAAAAGAGCAGTTTATCTGCTCTTTTTTTGTTATTTTTTTTATTTTGATTTTAAAATAAAATATAAAATTGTTATTTTGCATATATAATTACTGTTTGATTTGCAAATGAGAGTGAAACCTTATGAGTACAACCAGAAAAACCGAAATTTCCAGTGAAGCAAATTTTAAGAAAAATTTCTGTGAAAAATACTTTGATAAAGGAACTTGGGATGTGGATGTATTGAACCAAGTCGATGTACTTTTGAAAGATAAAAAAGGAAACAAACTGTTATATATAGAAACAAAAGAAATAATAAGAAATGAGACAAGCCGCAGGCAGGCTCTTGCTCAAGTTATTTTGACCAATAAAAAGCAGGAAGCTATACTTAATAAAGTGGCTCTTGTCTATATGGATGCTGATCATAACAATATACTTGAACTTATTGACTGTTCAGATGATTCAGTTATGTACAACAACGATATAAATTGGAAAGCTGAACGTGCAAGCAGTCCTACCAAAGATGCAATCGACAGAATCAACGATAGAATAAAAAACAAAATTATTTCATATAAAAATGATGAGATAAAAGAATTTTATAAGCTGTTAAAAGCAAATCAGAATAGTATTAACATTACAGAAAATAATTTTAATGTTGTTTACAACCAATGGAAGCAGGAAGTAAGATTTAATGAAGATTTTATTGACGAACAGGAATTGATCAATCTATTTCTTGTAGATATGCTGAATGGCACTAAATATGAAAAATCTGTAACAGATGATTATAAATATGAACAGGATTTAATCCGTGAAGGAACAAATTTAATAAACTATTCATTGAAGTTCTACGAAGATGGGAAAATTGATGGTATTAAATACTATAGTTCCCGACAAAAAAGATCAAGTTTTTATACAATTTCCAATGCTGATAATTATTATTCATTTTGGAAAAAGTATAAAAGACCGCCTGAAAAACAAGAATTTTTGAATATACTTGAGCGGAGCAGCATGCTTTATTCAGATAAATACAGGAAAGATACAGGTGGAGAATACACTCCAACATGTTTTGTAGAAAAACAAAACGAAATACTTGCCAAGCATTACAACATGGACGATTTCATTGTCTTTGATCCATGTGCGGGCGTCGGCAATCTTGAGAACCAGTTTGGCAAAGATTATAAGCAGTACTGTTATTTATCTACTCTTGAACAAATGGACGTTGATATTTGTAATATTAAAGGTTTTGAAAATGCTGTACAATTTGATTATCTAAAAGATGACAAACAGCCTAAGTGGATGTATAAAGGAACAGAGCTTGACATTAACGAAATCTGCAAAAGGGAAAACAGAAAGCTGATGATTATAATGAATCCACCGTATCAAAGAAAAAAAGGATTTGATAATAACTTAGCTATTGAGTTTTTTAATAAAGTTCTCAAGTTAAAGCCTCAAGTAATTGTTTTTTATTACATGACAGAAAGTTTTTTAAGGAATGAAATTGAAGTATATAAAAATTCTGGATATAAAATAATTTCTCATATTTTCAGCAATGCAAAAACTACTTTCTTGTTATCAGAGTGGTCAATAAGTCAGGTTATTTTTGATAAAGGTAAGGGGGAGGAAATAGACGAAAGCAAAATAAAAGTTGATCGATACGAACTTATAAAAAATAATTTCAATTATATAAATACATATTGTTATGATAATAAACGACCAGAATTGATGTCTGATATAGACAAGAAAATAAAAGCTAACGAAAAAGGGCTAAAAATAGGGAACTATAGTTATATGAGTTCTGGTTATAGTATTAATTTAACAAATAAATCTTCTTCTAATCATAATCTGATAACTACAAATAATTTATTATATTGTTTATTATCTAAAGGACTTGTATTTAATACACATAATAAGTATTTTGAAAGAAATCAATATGTACATCGTGGTACTATAAAATTAATTTCTGAGGAATTGAAATCAGATGCAATAATAATGGCTATATTTTATAAAAATTGTGCATTTACAAACAAAGGATATAAAAATTATATAATGCCATTTAAGGCAGAGGAATTAGGTTGTAAAAAGAACGACTTAAATGTCTTATTTCCAGAAAACAATAATACTGATATATTTTCTGATAATGATGAAAAACCTTTTGATTTTAGATATTTTTTTTCTCAATTTAAATTTTCTAAATAAGCAAAAGATTTATA
>JAFRQN010000250.1 GCA_017428585.1 Bacteroidota bacterium
AAAAGAAATAATTAATTTTAATTTAATAATATTATTGGAGTAAATTTTTAAAATGAAAAAAATTTTATCTATTATTGCTTTATTTGCAATAACAATTACTGCATTAAATGCAAAAACTTTTAAGCCAATAAACGATGTTCCTGTTGGTGCAGCACCAATAACAACAAGCATCGTTCGCGAAGCTGTTCCTGTATTAAAGGCAGTTTCTTCAGAAGTCTTGGGTGGAGATCTTTGGTGTGAGCTTCATTTTGGTGGTCAAGCATATCAAACAAATTGCTTAAATCAAACACCTATTTCTTATGAACCATATAGTGGTACATTATTTTTATTATCCAATGCAAGAATGTTAACATCAATTGATGAAAATGGCGATTATGTGGTACAAAAAATAGGTATTCTTGAATACTCACAAGATTTAGGAAGAAATTGGGATACATGTCATGTTTATGACTATACTGAAGTAGAAAATGTAAACAAAGCTTTTGTATCTGATAGATTCTATACTTCAGTGGCAACAGTTAATCCTAAGAGATCAAATCGTTTTAGCGATGTTAGTCTTGCTTACCGCAGCTGGGTTAGTGCAAATGAAATAATTGGTCAACAGAAAGAATATAAAGCAAGTGTGTTTGGTTTTATTACTGGTGATGATATTCTTGCAGAGAAAAAAGCTATTGAAGCTCAAATAGATAGTCCTTGGAGTGGTACTGCTCAAAATATTTTCTTACAATCAAGTATTTTAGCTACAAGTGCGAATGCTGGTGATCATGGAAATGTTTATTTTTATGGTAGAGCTTGGGCTAAAGAAAATTCAATGGATACTACACAGTTTGTTCTTATTGGAGTAGATGTTTCTAATATAAACGATTATAGAGATGGCGAAGATCTAATTGTTGAACAAGGTTATGGCAGAAATATTGATGAAGTTAACAAGTATTTTGGCGGTTTTGAACCAGGGAAAAATGCAACTTATTTATGTACTCCTTGTATTGATGCTGATACAGAAGGCAACCTCTATATGTTAACATTAGATTTAGGATATGATTCTTTTACTAATGGCGAAACCGATGCAGAGAAATATCACAGAATTCCAAGAATATTTAAATCTGCACCTAATGGACAGAATTTTCAATTAATTGATTCTATTCCTGATGCTGTTGTTGAAGATTATCTTAATAGTATTTTTGCTGCAACAGATGAAGGTTTTGGATACTATTTAAATAATCCTTTCAATTTTACTGATTGTTTTGTTGCTCTTGAAGAGGATCACTATGTGTTTGTTACTGATCTCTATTATCATGTAATAGGTGATGATGGCAATGCACGTTATATAAGACAATTAACAGAATTTGAAAAGAAAGATGGCAAATGGAATGTTAGAAAAATTGATCAGTTGAATGTTTTAGGATTTGTTGATGTTTTATCAGAACGTTCAATAGTAGCACCTTTTGAATTATATCTTGGTGAATATTCTGGTAAGCCAGCTTTATATGCACAAACAAATGGTTCAAAACAACATGCAAATTATGAAATTCAACTTGCAAAAACAGCTGATGGTAAAAATCTTGTTACTAAGTATGTAAATTTAAATGAGAAATCTCAAGTAGCAATATTAGAAGATACAATTGATATATATTTTGTATACCAAGGAACAACTGATAATGGCGAAAAGTTTGAAGAAACAAGACAAGTAAGAACAAAGGATTTCCCTTATGCTCAAACATTTTTATCATACCGTTCTCTTGATGGGAATGAATGGAGTACACCTGTAAAAGCAATTAATTCAGAGGTAATTAGTACACGTTATACAATGATGCCTCACATTGTTCCAAGTATCTATGATGTTCCTTTAGCATTCTGTGTTACAACAAAAAGAACCAATTCAACAGATGCTACTAATGTCTTCCATTGTTCATTGCCAAATATCTTAGCAAATAATGTAATTAATAATTACAATTATGGTTTATATCAATTGGCAGATGCTACACAAGATTCACAACCATTTGGCAACAGTAGTATAGAAGAAGGTCCTTCTTCTGATAATTATAAATTTATCGGGGCTTATCCTAATCCAGCTGATTCAAAGGTTAATTTTGAATTTAGTTTAGCAAATCCTGGTTTTACAACAATGACTGTTTATAATTCATTAGGTGAAGTTGTAACACAAGTTATCAATGAATACCTTGATGCAAGAAATTATACTGTAAGTTTTGAAACTTCAAACTTGCCAGCTGGTGCTTATTACTGCATATTGAATAATGGTACTAAGATGGAAACAAAAATGTTTAATATTGCAAGATAATTAAATTGTAATAATAAAATAAAAAAAGAGACCTTATGGTCTCTTTTTTTATTTTTTATGATGTTTAATTAATAAAAATTATTCCAATTTTAATACAGTAACTTCTTTTTCTATTTTTATTTTATTTTTAATTTTTTCTCCTTTATTATAAAAATTTGAAATCAAAAAATTAATGTCTCTTAAATCATAACAATCTATTGAATAGTTTTCCGCTTCTTCGTCAGATATCTCCAGTCCTCCACAAACAAATTCCCTGCCTTGTTTTTTTATTACAGGATAGCTTATAAGAGATTCACATCTACAAATATGTTCATTCATTAAAACATTATAAGTACTATCACGTTCTTCTAAAGGAATAGGAACAAATCTTATATGTGGTTGAAAAAAAGTACAGCTGACAGTAACATTGCCAATATCATCTGCAAAATCCATACGATAGTAAATACCTTTTTCACTAACATATAAAGTGTTTTCTACTACTCTTGAAAATCTAATTCTTTCTTCCCTAAAAAAACCAATTGTAGAAAAAAGTATTGTATCTTTATAGTTGCTATTTTTTAATTCAGTAATTTTTTCTTGAATTTTTTCCTCGGATATAGTTTCATAATCTTGAGAATATAAGTCAATTATTCCAAATAACAGTAAGACTGGAATCCAATATAATATAAAATTTATGATATTCATTTTCATGATTAAAATCCCTCATTTATTTATGCAAATATAAATATAATAATTAAAAAAAACGTTTTTTATTTGTTTTTTTTATAAAAAAATCATAAATTAGAATAAGGAATTGTACATATTTTATTTTTTGATATGGGAATAACATCTATTTTATTTATAATATTAGCAATTTTAGCTATAATAAGTGCATTAATAACAGTTTTTAATAAACAACCAATAAAATCTGCAATAGCTTTAATTTTTCATTTTTTTATGCTTGCAGGTATATATTTAACATTAGCAGCTCAATTTTTGGCGGTTATGCAGATATTAGTTTATGCAGGTGCAATAATGGTACTTGTTATATTTGTTATAATGTTGCTGAATCAAAATGACGAAGAACTGCATGAACAGAATAAGCAGATAAAACGAAAGTTGTTTTCAGTTGTTTTATCAGGAATTTTCTTGTTCTTAATGGTTATGTTTATTATAGGCGGTAAACAAAGTAATTTATATGATGGTCAGATATCTTCAAATATTGGTACAGTCCAAACATTAGCTAAAGAATTATATTCTAATTTTTTAGTGCCTGTGGAAATAACGGGAATACTACTGCTTGCTACAATAGTGGGTGCTGTTTTAATGGCAAAAAAACGTTTAAATTAATTTAAATTTTTGAAAGAAAATGGAATTTATTACAACAGAATATTATCTTTTATTATCAGGTATATTGTTTACAATAGGAATTATCGGAGTATTAACTCGTAAGAATGCGATAATAATATTTATGTCTATAGAATTAATGTTAAATGCTGTTAATTTATCTTTAATTTCATTTGCATCATCAATGAATGATGCAGCAGGTCAAGTATTATTATTTTTTGTTATGGCAGTTGCTGCTGCAGAAGCATCAGTGGGATTGGCTATTATATTAGCTGTATTTAGGAAAAAAGGAACAATATCTATAGATAATATAAATATGTTAAAAAAATAAAATATAAAATTTAATTACAGTTTTCTTAAATATTTAGAGAGGTATAAATGAAGATAAGATTAATTATTTTATTATTGTCTTTTGTGTTTTTTGTTGGATGTAATAATGAGACTGAAACTGTTCAATTGCTAACAAACAGTCAGCGTCAACATGAAATAGAAGCAATTACAACTACAATAAAAAACTATAATAAGGCAACAAATGCACGTGATTGGTCAGCACTGGTAAACACTTTAAATGATGAAGTTACTTTTTTTGGCTCAGATAAAGGCGAAACATCTAAAGATATGGCCGCATTTAAAGAAACAGTGAAACAACAATGGGAAGATTATACTACTTTTGAATATGGTACAATACAAGATGTTTATGTAGAAATGGATAATTATGGAACTTTTGCTAATGTTATTTATGGAGTACCTCTATCAGTAGTTTCTAAATATGGTGTAAGTGAAGAACTATTTGTTATAGTACAACGTACCTTAAAAAAGGATATGAAAAATGATAAATGGGTAATTTGCAGTGGAATACTATCTATTCCTCGTGCAGAAAAACCAGAAGCATCATTAGCAAAATCTGTAAACAAATAATCTATATTATTAACTTTTAGTAATTTGGAGAAAAAAAGTGAGAATTATATCTTTGTTGCTTTTATTATTTGTATCTATTTCTTCTTGCAATGCAGATAATAATAAAAAAATAAAAAGAAGTGGAGAAAAAAACATGGACAGACCTCAGTATATAATTACTGTTACTCAATCAAATAAGGAATTAGGAAAAATAGTATTGGAAACTTTTCCTGATATAGCCCCAAAACATGCTGCAAACTTTGATAGCTTGGTAAGCTGCGGTTTCTATAATGGTACTGCTTTTCATAGAGTAATACCAGGTTTTATGATACAAGGTGGTGATCCAAATACAAAAACTTTTCCTAACGATAGATCGACTTGGGGAATGGGTGCTAAAGGACAAAAAACAGTACCTGCAGAATTTAGTGATTTAAGTCATAAACGAGGTATTCTTTCTGCTGCAAGAAAAGGTGGCGATGTAAATAGTGCAACATCTCAATTTTTTATCATGCACAGAGATGCACCACATTTGGATAGACAATATTCTATTTATGGACAGGTTTTGGATGGAATGGATGTTGTCGATATGATTGCAAGTGTTCCTTGCGGTCCAAGAGATGATCCAAATGAAACAATTACTATGACAATAGTAAAGAAGAAAAAATAATTTTTTACATTAATTTCTAAAAAAATAAAGGGTAGTTAATCTACCCTTTATTTGTATTATATTATAAGAATTAATACTGATAAAATTTATATATGTTCTTCTCCAAAATTATTCTTTATATCTTCAACTGTTTTCTTTATATTTTGTACTTCGCTTTTTGGACATACTAAAATTGCATCATCTGTTGCAACAACTACCAAATCTTTCAAATTAATTCCTGCAACTACTAAATTTTTAGAACAATAGTTCATTACTATCGAGTTTGAACTATCTATAATAGATGTTTTGCCGTTAGTAATATTACCATTTTCATCTGCTTTCTTAGTTCGATATAAAGAATCCCATGAGCCTATATCATCCCAATTAAAAATTGCTTTACATACAACAACATTGTCTGCTTTTTCCATTAATGCATAGTCTATGGATATACTTGGAAATTCATTGAATATATTTTTTACTGGTTGGTCTAAGCTGTCAGAAATAATTTTAGTTTTATTTAAAAGCAATTCTTTTAAGTTTTCTATTTTATTTCCAAGTTCTGGCATATATTTAATTAAATTATTAATAAATGTATCACACCTCCAGAAAAACATTCCACTGTTCCATGTAAATCGTCCTGTTTTTATAAACTGCTCAGCTGTTTCCTTGTTTGGCTTTTCTCTAAATTGTAAAACTTTGTTGAACTGAAGAGCAGTACTATCTGAAGAACATTGTTCAGCTGTTTCTATATATCCATATCCTGTTTCTGGTCTTGTAGGTATTATGCCTATTGTAACCAGAGAGTTGTTGTTTTCAGCATAACTTAATGCAGCATCTAATGTTAAAGTAAATTTTTCAATAGGATAGATATTCTGATCTGCTGTTAAAATCGCTATTGAAATATCTTTTGATGATAAATTATTATAACGAGCTAAAATGTATGCTATAGCAAGAGTTAAACACGGTGCAGTATTACGTTTTGCAGGTTCTGGAATAATATTTTCCTTTGGCAGCATTTTCAGTGTGTTACGCATAGTGTTTACAAGCAGTTCATTTGTAATAACAAATATATCTTCATAAGGAATAACAGTAGCAGCTCTATTTATAGAATCTTCTAATATAGAATTATTGTTCGTCCCTAATGGTAATAATTGTTTTGGAAATTTTTTGCGGCTAAGCGGCCAAAATCTTTCGCCCGCTCCTCCAGCCATAATTATTCCTATTCTTTTCATAAACTTATAAAAATAAAAACACTAATATGATTTATTTAATTACAATTATACTACAATATTTAATTTATTAAAATATAAATTGGTAGATTGACAACCAAATTAAAAGAAAAAAAATAAATAAAATTTATATTTTGTAGAAAACTTTTTTTTTTTGTAGAAAAACTTTTTTTAAAAAAAGTAATAAACGTTTGTTTTTTTAATAAAAATTGATTAAATTTGTAATTCTATTTTTGTATACTGATTAATAGAAATAAAAATATTGTATATAATTTGTAGAAAATACTAATAATTAAATAAATAATAAGAAACAAAGTATAAACGGAGAAGCAGAGAAGTGCCAACCATTAATCAATTAGTTAGAAAAGGAAGAAAACAAACAACAGTAAAAAGTAAGTCTCCAGCAATGGAATCTTGCCCACAAAAACGTGGAGTTTGTACTCGTGTTTATACAACAACGCCTAAAAAACCTAATTCAGCTTTAAGAAAAGTTGCACGTGTTCGTTTAGCAAATGGATACGAAGTAACTGCTTATATTCCAGGTGAAGGTCATAATTTACAAGAACACTCACTTGTATTCATTCGTGGTGGTCGTGTTAAGGATTTACCAGGTGTTCGTTACCATATAATTCGTGGTGTTGCTGATACACAAGGTGTTGCAAAGAGAAACCAAGGTCGTAGTAAATACGGTGCTAAAAAACCAAAAGCTGCTGTTAAAAAATAATAATTCCTTAGAGAAATTTAGATAAAATAATATGAGAAAAAGACGTGCAGAAAAAAGAATAATAATGCCAGATCCAAAATACGGAGATGTTGTTATTACAAAATTCATCAATAATTTGATGTATGATGGAAAGAAAAATACGGCTCGTAAAATTATGTATGATGCAATGGATATAATTGCAGAAAAAACTAAAGAAGAGCCATTGGAAGTTTTTAAACAAGCTATGACTAATGTTGCTCCATTAGTAGAAGTACGTTCTCGTAGAGTTGGTGGTGCAACTTACCAAATTCCTATTGATGTTAGAGAAGAACGTCGTCAAGCATTAGCTATTCGTTGGTTAAAAACTTATGCAAGAGCAAGACGCGACAATACAATGTCAATGAGATTAGCAAATGAATTAATGGCTGCCGCAAAAGGTGAAGGGTCAGCTGTAAAAAGAAAAGATGAAATGCATAGAATGGCAGAAGCTAATAAGGCATTCTCTCACTTTAAATTCTAATAACGCAGAAAGTTCTTTGTCAATTTATTTACCTGATTATATTTAATATGTCAGAAATAGGAAGTAAAGCCCAAATAAGAAATATCGGGATAATGGCACACATAGATGCTGGTAAAACAACAACAACTGAAAGATTCTTGTTTTATTCAGGATATATCCACAAATTAGGTCAAGTGGATGAAGGTACAGCATTTATGGATTTTATGGCTCAAGAAAAAGAACGCGGAATAACTATAATGTCAGCAGTTACTCCAGTTGAATGGAAGAACCATATAATAAATATTATTGATACTCCTGGACATGTTGATTTTACTGCTGAAGTACAACGTTCATTAAGAGTATTAGATGGTGCCGTTGCTGTTTTTTGTGCAGTTGGTGGTGTTCAACCTCAAACAGAAACAGTTTGGAATCAAGCAGATAGTTATAATATACCACGTATCGCTTATGTAAATAAAATGGATAGAGTTGGCGCTGATTTTTATAAGGTTGTAAACGATATCCAAGAAAAGTTTAATGTGGTGCCTTTAATAATTGAATTGCCTGTCGGTAAAGAAGATAAATTTGAAGGTGTTATTGATTTAATAACTATGAAATCTTTACTGTTTGATTCAGAGTCTTTTGGCGCAGAGATAATAGAAACAGATATTCCCGATGAATATAGTAAAATAGCTGAAGAATATAGAGAAAGAATGTTGGAAACTGTTTGTGAAGCTAATGATGAACTTCTTGAAAAGTATTTAGAAGGGCAAACAATAACTAATGAAGAAATAAAGAAAACAATTAGATTTGGAACCTTAAATAGAAAATTTGTTCCAGTTTTATGTGGTTCTTCATTAAGAAATATGGGAATTCAACCATTAATAGAAGCTGTTATTGATTACCTGCCATCACCATTAGATTTACAAGAAGTTAAAGGCTATGATACAAAAAATGAAGACGTTGAGATAACAAGAAAATTAAATGATAGTGAAGCATTTTCTTCTTTAGCATTTAAAATAGTAACCGATCCGTATGTAGGAAAACTAACATATATAAGAATTTATTCTGGAGTCTTAAAAGTAGGCGAAGTTATTTATAATCCTAGAACATGCAAAAAAGAGAAAATATTAAAAATATTAAAAATGCATGCTAATAAACGAGATGAAGTGCAGGAAGCAAGTTCAGGAGAAATCGTTGCAATTCCAGGTTTAAGATTTACTACAACAGGAGATACATTGTGTTCAGTTTCTCAACCTATATTATTTGAGAAAATTACATTTGCTGAACCTGTAATAAATCAAGCTATTGAAGTTAAAAATTTATCTGAACAAGAAAAACTAATTGATGCTTTACAAAGATTGGCAGAAGAAGATCCTACATTTATATATAAAAATGATATAGAAAGTGGTCAATTAATAATTAGCGGCGTTGGTGAATTACATCTCGAAATAATAATTGATAGACTATTACGAGAGTTTGGAATAGCAGCTAAAGTTGGTAAACCTCAAGTTGCCTATAAAGAAACAATAAATACAGAAATTGAACACGAAGGGAGCTTTGATAGAAGTGGTGGAAAGAATATGTTTGGCTGGGTTAAAATAATTATTAAACCTGCTCCAAACAAAGGTATTATTATAGAGAATGATATTACAGATAAAAAATTTCCAAAAGAATTTATTGATGCAGCTTTAGAAGGTATAAAAGAAGCTGTAAAAATAGGTCCTAATGGATATCCTATGACAGATATTGAAATCAGGTTAATTGATTCAAAATACGAAGATGAGTCAACCGATATTGCATATAAAATAGCTGCTTCGGTAGCTGTAAAAGAAGCAATGAGAATATCATCTTCTGTATTGCTCGAACCAATATTTATGGTTGATGTAATATCGCCTGATGAATATACGGGAGATATAATTGCAGATTTAAATACAAGGCGGGGAAGAATTGATGGAATAGAGCGTATTGGAGCGATGCAGCTCATAAAAGGGAAAGCTCCACTGTCGGAAATGTTTGGGTATGTTACACAACTACGTTCCTTAAGTCAAGGACGTGCATCTTATTCGATGGTTTTTTCGCATTATGAAGCCACGAAGAAATAAAATAAATAGATAATAAAATATTTTTTTAATATATAATTTAGTAATATTTAATCAATTAAAAATTTAGGAAAGATCAAATGGCAAAAGAGAAATATGATCGTTCGAAACCACATGTTAATATTGGTACAATAGGACACGTGGATCATGGAAAGACTACTTTAACAGCAGCTATCTCCATTACTTTACATAATAAAACAGGTTTTGGTACTGCTCGTTCTTTCGATTCTATTGATAACGCTCCAGAAGAAAAAGCACGCGGGATCACGATTGCAACAGCTCATGTTGAATATGAAACAGATAAAAGACACTATGCTCACGTAGATTGTCCAGGTCACGCTGATTATATCAAAAATATGATCACAGGTGCTGCTCAAATGGATGGTGCTATTTTAGTATGTGCTGCAACAGACGGACCTATGCCTCAAACTCGTGAACATATATTGTTAGCACGTCAGGTTGGTGTGCCAAGAATAGTTGTGTTCTTAAATAAAGTGGATATCGCTGATCCAGAATTATTAGAATTAGTTGAAATGGAACTTAGAGAACTTCTTTCAAGTTATGAATTCCCTGGAGATGAAATTCCTATTATTCCTGGTTCTGCATTAAAAGCTTTGGAAGCTGCAAGCGATGGCAAAGCAGATGATCCAGCTCAAGATTGTATCTATAAATTAATGGATGCTGTTGATACTTATATTCCAACTCCACAAAGAGAAGTTGATAAACCTTTCTTAATGCCTGTTGAAGACGTATTCTCAATCACTGGTCGTGGTACAGTTGCAACTGGTAGAATCGAACGTGGCGTTATTAAAGTTAATGAAGAAGTTGAAATCGTTGGATTTGGATTACATAAGAAAACAACTTGTACTGGCGTTGAAATGTTCCGTAAATTATTAGATGAAGGACAAGCTGGTGATAACGTTGGTTTATTATTACGTGGTATCGACAAGAAAGAAGTTGAACGTGGTATGGTTATAGCAAAACCAGGTTCAATTCATCCACACTCAAAATTCGATGCACAAGTTCTTGTATTAACAAAAGAAGAAGGTGGACGTCATACTCCATTCTTTAATAATTACAGACCTCAATTCTATTTCAGAACAACAGACGTTACTGGTTCTATGGTTTTACCAGAAGGTGTTGAAATGGTTATGCCAGGTGATAACTTAGATAAGATCACTATTCAACTTATTACTCCTGTTGCAATGGAAGAAGGTTTACGCTTCGCTATTCGTGAAGGCGGTAGAACAGTAGGTGCTGGTGTTGTTGTTTCAATTATTGAATAATAACATACAAAAATCATTTTATTTATTATAGATTTTCATAGTTTATCTATGAAGATCTATAATAATAAAATAAAAAATTAATAATATAAATTTTTAAATAACAATTTTTGATAACCCCTTGTCTCTCGGGAAAAAAGAGAGAGTAAATAATTTTATAACTAAGGGAAAGTATCGTGGCAACACAAAAAATAAGAATAAAATTAAAATCTTACGACCATATCTTAATAGATAAGTCTTCTGAACGTATAGTTACTACAATCAGGACAACAGGTGCTGTTATAGCTGGTCCTGTTCCTTTGCCAACAAAACGTAGTGTTTATACAGTTAATCGTTCTCCACACGTAGATAAAAAATCACGTGAACAATTTGAAACAAGAGTTCATAAGAGATTAATAGACATATTTAACGCAACTCAAAAAACAGTAGATGCATTGACAAAGTTGGAATTGCCAGCTGGTGTTGATGTTGAAATTAAAGCTTATTAATATAGAGGATAAAAATGAATAAGACTATAAAGAAAGCAATATTAGGTAAAAAATTAGGCATGACAAGTGTTTTACGTGCTGATGGTGTATCTATCCCTGTTACAATAGTTGAATGTGGTCCTTGTCCTGTTGTTTCTCTAAGAACAAATGAAAAAGATGGTTATAATGCTGTTTTATTAGGTTTCCAAGATATAGAAGAGCGTAAATTAAACAAACCAGAAAGAGGATTATTTTTGAAAAATAATATTTCCTTTAAAAAATACTTAAAAGAATTTAGAAATTTGGAAACAGAATATAAAATAGGTGACGTTATAACTGTTGCTGATTTTGAAGAAAATGATAAAGTTAATGTATCTGGAATAAGTAAAGGTAAAGGATTCCAAGGTGTTGTTCGTAGACATCATTTTGCAGGTGTTGGTATGCAAACACATGGACAACATGATCGTGAAAGACATCCAGGTTCAGTAGGTGGTTCTTCTAGCCCATCAAAGCTTTTTAAAGGTTTACGTATGGCTGGTCAAATGGGTAATAAAAGAGTTACTATTAGAAATATAGAAGTAGTTGAAGTGTTAGCCGATAAGAATTTAATTTTGTTCAAAGGAAGCTTACCAGGCGCACCTAATTCATTATTAGAAATTATAAAGATATAGGAATAAAATGTTAATAGATGTTTATAATAAAGCCGGTGAGGCAACAGGACAAATTGAATTAGCAGATAGTGTTTTTGGTATTGAACCAAATGATCATGCAATGCATCAAGCTGTAGTTGCTTATCTTGCAAATCAAAGACAAGGAACTAAAAAAACAAAAATACGCTCTGAAGTATCAGGTGGTGCAAAAAAACCTTGGAAACAAAAAGGACGTGGTGGCTCTCGTGCTGGTTCAACAAGATCTCCTCTATGGGTAGGTGGTGGAACTATACATGGTCCAAAACCTATTGATTATTCAATGAAATTGCCTGTAAAAATTAAAAGATTGGCAAGAAAATCTGCTCTTAGTGCAAGAGCTTCTGAAAATAATATAATAGTTGTAGAAGATTTTGAGTTGTCACAAATCAAAACAAAGAATTTTGTTGAAGTACTTAAAGCTTTAAAAATATTAGATTCTTCTGTTCTTATGTTATTGCCAAAAGCAGAGGAAGAAGCAGAAAAAGAAAAAGCAAGAAATTTATATTTAGCATCACGTAATATCCAAAAAGTAAGAGTAGATGGATATGATAAGATTTCTGCTTACGATATATTAAAACATAAAAAAATAGTACTTTTCAAGAGTGCTGTTGATTCGATAGTTAATTCTTTAATTGGTTAATTTTGGAGAAAAAAATGATTCAAATAATTAAAAAACCTTTGCTTACTGAAAAAGCAATGAAGAAAACAACTGAAGGACAATATGTTTTTCAGGTTAATCCAGTAGCTAATAAAATAGAGATTAGAAAAGCTGTCGAAGAAATGTTTGAAGTAAAAGTAAAAAGTGTTAGAACTTTAAGAGTAAAACCTAAATATTCAACACGTTATACTAAAAAAGGAATAATTACTAGTAAAACAAAATTAGTAAAGAAAGCTTACGTTACTTTGCAACCAGGATTCTCTATTGAATTGATAAGTGGTGCTACGGAAGAATAATTATTATTCTTAAAAAATAAATATATTAAATAAGTTTTTATTAAAATTATTGCCGATTAGGGGCAGATAATACCTAAAAAAGTAAAAAAATGGCATTAAAAGTTTTTAAACCTATAACTCCAGGTACAAGGTTTTATTCTGTTAGTACTTTTAGTGAAATTACAACAGATAAACCATATAAACCTCTAGTAGTTCCATTGAAAAAAACAGGTGGTAGAAATAATACAGGTCGTATTACTTCAAGACATCGTGGCGGTGGACATAAAAGAAATTATAGAATTATTGATTTCAAACGTAATAAAATAGGAATTCCTGCAACAGTACAAACTATAGAATACGATCCAAATCGTAGTGCAAGAATTGCCTTAGTAAAATATGATGATGGTGAAATGCGTTATATACTTGCTCCAGATAAAATCAAAGTTGGAGAAGTTATAATTGCAAGTCCAGATGCTGAGTTTAAGGATGGCAACGCATTACCTTTATCTAAAATACCAGTTGGATTATTTATCCATAATATTGAAATGAAACCTGGTAAGGGCGGACAAATAGCAAGATCTGCTGGTAATGCTGCTCAATTAGTATCCAATGATGGTAAAATGACACAGGTTAAATTACCATCAGGTGAAATAAGATTATTACCAAGTAATTGTTATGCAACCTTAGGAATAGTAAGTAATATTGACCATGAAAATATTTCCTATGGAAAAGCAGGTAGAACACGCTGGTTTGGTGTAAGACCACAAACAAGAGGTATGGCGATGAACCCTGTAGATCACCCAATGGGTGGTGGTGAAGGTACTTCAAAATCTGGTGGTGGTAGACAACATCCAAGAACCCCATGGGGTAAGTATACAAAGGGATTGAAAACACGTAATAGAAAGAAACATTCAAATAAATATATAGTTCGTTCAAGAAAATCGAAATAAAATAAGGGAGAATAAATGGCCCGTTCCTTAAAGAAAGGCATTTTTGTTAGTGTAAAATTAGTAAAAAAAATAAATGCACTAAATGATACAAAAAAGAAACAAGTAATTAAAACTTGGTCGCGCGCATCGACAATAACGCCCGATTTTGTTGGGCATACTATAGCTGTTCATAACGGAAAGAACTTTGTGCCTGTTTTTGTTACAGAAAATATGGTCGGACATAAGTTTGGTGAATTTTCTCCAACACGTGTTTATAGAGGACACGCTGGACATAGAAAAGAAGATAAAGCTAAGAAATAAGAGGTAATATGGAAGCAAGAGCATTAAAAAAACAAATAAGATTGTCGCCTAGAAAAATGCGATTAGTTATAGATTTAATTCGTGGAAAAAAAGCAGCTGATGCTTTAAATATTTTACATTTCCACCCAAAACATGCTGCTAAAGAAGCTGAAATGGTATTGCGTTCAGCTATAGCAAATTTGCATAATAAAGCACAAGAAGCTGGTGAACGTATAAATGATAATGATATTTATGTAAAAATGGTTCAAGTTAATTGCGGTCCATTTTTTAAGAGAATTTTACCAGCTCCACAAGGTAGAGCTTTTAGAATTAGAAAAAGAAGTAATCATTTAACTATTATTGTAGGCACAGATAAATAAGGAGCATTTTGTGGGACAAAAAACTAATCCAATAGGTTTCAGACTAGGCGTTATTAAAACATGGGACGCGAATTGGTTTGATAGTGACAATAAAAATATCGCAGCTAAATTATCTGAAGATATTAAAGTCCGAAATTATATAAAAGCACGTAAAAGTAAAGCTGGTATTTCAAGAATTCTTGTTGAGAGAACTCAAAAAATGATGCGTATTCATATCAGTTCTGCTAAACCAGGTCTCATTATTGGTAGAAGCGGAGCAGATATTGCTTCATTAGAAGAGGAATTACACCGTCTAACAAATCAGGATGTAAAAATTTATATAGATGAAATAAAACACCCTGAATTAGATGCTAAATTAGTTGCTGACAATATTAGTTCTCAATTAGAAGGTCGCGCTAGTTTTAGACGTGTTATGAAAAGAGCTGTAAGCGATACAATGCGTGGTGGAGCACAAGGTATTAAAGTTATGTGTTCTGGACGTTTAGGTGGCGCAGAAATGGCAAGAACTGAAGTTTACAAAGAAGGTAGAACTCCTTTACATACTTTAAGAGCTGATATAGATTATGCTACTTCTGAAGCATTAACTATTTATGGTATAATTGGCGTAAAAGTATGGATTTGTAAGGGAGAAATTATCGGTAAACGAGGCAGTGAAAACAAATAAATAATTAATTTTTGAATAAAAAAGTAAAATTTTATAAATACGGCGAAATAAAATGTTAGCACCAAAAAGAATAAAACACCGTAAGACAATGCGCGGCAGAATGACAGGAAAAGCTGAAAGAGGTTCTTTGGTATCCTTTGGTTCTTATGGATTAAAAGCATTAGAACCTTACTGGATTACTAATAGGCAAATAGAAGCTGCCCGTATTGCAATAACTAGATATTTAAAAAGAGATGGTAAAGTTTGGATCCGTATCTTTCCAGATAAACCATATACAAAAAAACCTGCAGAAACTCGAATGGGTTCTGGTAAGGGAAATCCAGAAGGTTGGGTTGCTGTTGTTAGACCAGGACGTATTATGTTCGAAGTAGATGGAGTTTCTAAAGAGGATGCACAAGAAGCTATGCGTTTAGCAAGCCATAAACTTCCTATAAAAACTAAATTTGTTTCACGTATTGATTTGGTGACAGAATAATGAAAGCAAGAAAAGCAAAAGATTTACGCGAACTTTCAACTGAAGAATTGTTGAAAGTATTAAAAGATGCAGAGGATACTTTGCAAAAACAATCTATCCAGCATTCTCTTAAACAATTACAAGATACTGCATATTTGAAAATCATAAGAAAAGATATCGCAAGAATGAAAACAATTATTCATGAACGTCAAATTAATGGGTAGCAAAAATGGAAGAAAATAAAGAAATAAAGGTTTCTAGGAAAAGAATATTACAAGGCAAGGTTACTTCTGATAAAACAGATAAAACTATTGTTGTTACAGTTGAAAGAC
Organism: Bacteroidota bacterium; assembly: GCA_017428585.1. Taxonomy (GTDB): domain Bacteria; phylum Bacteroidota; class Ignavibacteria; order Kapaibacteriales; family UBA2268; genus JAAYTD01. The sequence goes on from JAFRQN010000250.1 coordinate 16,130, forward strand.
TTGTAATGCATCCTATTTATAAAAAATTCTTTAAAAGAACAAAAAAATTTATGGCTCATGATGAAGAAAATCAATGTCATGTTGGTGATACTGTAAGAATTAAAGAATCAAGACCATTAAGTGCACGTAAACGTTGGGTGCTTGAATCTATTGTTTCAAGAGCTAAATAATTTTAATTTAGGAGTTTTTAATAATGATTAGAGAAGAAGCGAATTTAATGGTTGCCGATAATTCAGGAGCTAAACGTGTACGTTGTATTAGAGTACTCGGCGGTCATGGGAAAAAATATGCTAGTGTTGGTGATGTTATTGTTGTTGCTGTTAAATCAGCAATTCCTAATACACCAGTAAAAAAAGGAACAGTACAAAAAGCCGTTATAGTTCGTACTAAAAAAGAAATCGGACGTAAAGATGGTTCTTATATAAAATTTGATGAAAATGCAGTAGTGATCTTAAATGATAAGGGAGAACCAAAAGGTACACGTATATTTGGACCTGTTGCAAGAGAGCTACGTGAAAAAAATTATATGAAGATTGTATCCTTAGCTCCAGAAGTTTTGTAATAGATTTTAATAAACTGGTAAAATAATGAAATTAAAAATAAAAAAAGGTGATACAGTAAAAGTTATTGCAGGTAACTATAAAGGACAAGTTGGTAGAGTATTAAATGTTGATAGCGAAAAAATGAAAATACTTGTAGAACAGGTAAATGTAAGAGCTAAACATACAAAACCAAACCAACAAAATCAAAAAGGCGGCATTATTCATAAAGAAATGCCTATTCATTATTCCAATGTGATGATGCTTGATTCTGATAAAAAAGCAACACGTATTGGTATTAAAGAAAAAGAGAGCAATGGTCGTATAGAAAAAGTACGTTTTGCTCGTACAAATAAAAAGGATTTATAATATTAAAATATAGAGTACAATGGCAAAACCACAAACAAATAATCAATCATTAGGCGGTAAATCAACAGTAAAACGTGGTGATTTCCCTATTGAAGGAAAACGTTTAGAAGAAGTTAAAACGCCACCACCACCGCCGAGATTAAAAGAATTTTATGAAAAAGAGGTTGTTCCAGCATTAAAAAAGAAATTCGAATTTAAATCTGTTATGCAAATACCTAAGTTGCAAAAAATTACTTTAAATATGGGTATTGGTGATGCAACACAAGATATTAAATTGTTACAAAGTGCTGTGAATGAACTTGAATTAATTTCAGGACAAAGACCTGTTGTTACGAGAGCAAAAAAAGCTATTTCTAATTTTAAATTACGCCAAGGTATGCCTATTGGTTGTAAAGTTACATTAAGAAAAGCTCGTATGTATGAATTTCTTGATAGATTTGTAAATATTGCCGCTCCACGTATCAGAGACTTCAGAGGCTTTTCAGATAAAAGTTTTGATGGTCGTGGTAACTATACAATAGGTATTAAGGAACAAATTATTTTTCCTGAGATAGATGTAGATAAAGTTAGCAAAATCTCAGGTTTAGATATTACATTCGTGATTAAAGCAAGAAATGATGATGAAGCAAGAGCTTTATTAACAGAATTTGGTTTTCCATTTTCAAAGAGAGTTTAGATAATGTCAAAATTAAGTGTAATCGCTCGTAATGAGAAAAGAAAACGTTTAGTAGAAAAATATGCTCAAAAACGTCGCGAATTAAAAGAAGCAGGCGACTGGGAAGCATTGCAGCTATTACCTCGTAATAGTGCACCAACAAGACTACGTAATCGTTGTTCAATAACAGGTAAAGGCAAAGGTGTATACCGTAAATTTGGTATTTGCCGTAATCAATTTCGTCAATTGTCTTTGGAAGGTAAAATACCAGGTATCCGTAAGGCAAGTTGGTAATATATTTATTTAGGATAAAAGAATGCCAGTAACAGATCAAATAGCAGATTATTTAACAAGAATTAGAAACGCAGGAAGTGCAAAACATAAAACTGTGTTAATCCCAAGCTCTAAACTTAAGGTCGCAATTACAGAAATTTTAAAAGACCAAGGATATATTACTGATTTTGAGCTAATTAAAGATAATATTCAAGATCAAATAAAAATTTATTTACGTTATTTCGGTGGTGCTCCTGCTATTAGAGAAATTAAACGTATTAGCAAACCAGGAAGACGTGTATATGTGTCAGCAGATAATCTTCCAAGAATAAAAAATGGACTTGGTACAGCCATCATCTCTACTTCTCAAGGTGTGATGAGTGAAAAACAAGCTAAAAAGTTTAATATTGGTGGTGAATTTATTTGTTCACTTTGGTAATTTATTGTAGGAGATTAGAAAGTGTCTAACGTAGAAAAAAAATCACAAGAAGAAATAAAAAAAGTTTCTAGAGTCGGGAAAAAACCGGTTATTATTCCGGAAAAAGTACAAGTAAAAATAGAAAATTCTGTACTCAATGCAAAAGGTCCATTAGGTGAGTTAAATGTACAACTTCCTAAGGAATTAAATTGTTCTATTGATAACGGTGCACTCAATATTGATATTGATGCATACGATAAAAAACATCGCGCTTT
>JAFRQN010000251.1 GCA_017428585.1 Bacteroidota bacterium
ATTTATTTTCTATTTTATTTATTTTATTAATTTAATTTTTTTGATTTTATAAATAATAGAAGATAAATCTTCTATTTTATCATCATAAGCTCTTAATAAATTTATTAATTTTTTTATTGTATCAATAGGATCATTTATACCATTATCAACAATATCTGAAAAAAAAGCAATTTTTTCTTTTCTCAACGGAATAAATTGATTAGCTTTTTCCTGTAATAGCTCTATATCCTTTACATCATTCTTCATCTTTTTTCTTTCTTTTTTTAATAAAAACTATTAGAGATATAACTATAATTATTATAAATAGATAGATATATTTTGAATATTTATTGAAATTACTATTTATATTTTCATTATCATTTGTTTCATCTTGAACAACATCTTCATGATTTTTTATTTCAAACTGCATTTCATGAGAAATAGTACCGCTTGCTTCATCTAATGGATTAAAAACACTTGCCTTAAAAGAATAAATTCCATCATTCAATGAATCACAATAACTAAATGGAATTGTTAAATTAGTACTTAAGACCACTTTATTATTTAGAGCATCATGGATTACAAGTTTATACAAATAGGAATTATTGTTCTTTGCAATAAACTGTTTTACTCTACTATCGTTAATCAAAAATTTAATAGTATCGCCTTCTTTATAAGTATTAATGCTTGTTGTATCTACTACATCATTTGTTTGTTCAACTTTAAAATAATTACCACCAAATAATAGGATATTGCTTCCTGTTCCTAAAAAGAAGATAAAAACAATTATTATCAGCCTAAATATAAAATTAGATTTTTTTATCATAAATACAAGTTATTGTCGAATATTAAAGACAATATAATATAATATTAAAAATATTAATATTATATTATATAAATAAAATTATAGTAAACATAAATTTATCAAACATAATCAAAAAATATTAAATAAAATAAATTTATTTATAAACACAAATAAATAAGATGCAAAAAAAACTCACCCGAAGGTGAGTTTAAGTATTTTTATATAGTTTATTACACTTTATCAGCGATAGCTTGTCCCATTTCTAAAGTAGTATTAGAACCGCCCATATCATAAGTTCTAACTTTACCTTCTTTAATAACAGCAGCAGTAGCGTTTTCAATGCGATTAGCAAGTTCTTTTTCACCTAACCAATCAAGCATCATTTTTGCTGCAAGAATAGTAGCTATTGGATTAACCTTGTACATACCAGTGTATTTAGGTGCTGAACCATGAGATGGTTCAAATACGCCTAATTTATCACCAATATTGCCTGAGCATCCAAAACCAAGTCCGCCAACTAATTGAGCAGCTAAATCAGAAATAATATCGCCATATAAATTTGGAGCAACAAGCACTTGATAATTATTAGGATTTTTTACCAACCACATAGTGATTGCATCAACATTGGCATCATCTAATCTGATAGATGGATATTCTTTAGCAATAGCTTTAGCAGTTTCAAAGAACAAACCATCAGTAGCTCTTACTACATTAGCTTTATGTACAACACATACACTTTGCTTGCCATTATTTTTTGCATATTCAAAAGCAGCTCTTATAATTCTTTCAGAACCTTTGCGAGTATTGACTTTGCAGGATACAGCGTATTCATCAAGTCCAAGTTTGCTAAATCTTTCAAATGGTTTTGAAGTTTTTGTTAGGACTTCTGCTAATTCTTTAGGAACAGGATTAAATTCTACTCCGCTATACATATCTTCTGTATTTTCACGGAACATAGTAATATCAATAGTATCCTTATAATTTAAAGGATTACCTGGATAGGCTTTTGTTGGACGCAGACAAATATATAAATCAAATAATTGACGCATTCTTACTATAGGAGAACGATATACTAATCCTTTTCCCTGTAATTCTGGAACTAATTCTTGTTCAGCAGCTTTTACTGGTTTTGAAGTAATAGCACCAAACATTGCTGCGTCTACATTATTTAATAAATCGATTGTACGTTGAGGGAATGCATCACCTTCTTTACACCAGAATTCCCATCCAATATCACCATGGATATATTCTGCATTAAAATTAAGAGCATCAAGAACTAATTTTGTTGCTTCTAAGACTTCACTGCCAACACCATCACCTGGCAGCCATGCGATTCTGTATTTTTTCATATCTACCTTTTAAATTAAAATTATGTAATAATTAAAATTATTATTAGTTATATAAAAATTTTTATTTCCTATTTAAAAATATTTCAGCAAGCATGCAACGCGCGCTGCCGCCGCCATTTCTTTCTATTGTATCTATATCTACAGCTATTATTTCATTGTATTTTTTTATCAAATCTATTTGTTTAGCATCTAATATATTATATGCTGTTTTAGACATTACCATAAATTGTTTTCCTTTGTCATTCTTTACCTGAAGCATATTTCCAGCAAAATTACTCATTTGCTCAAAAGAAATCTCCAACAATTCTTTATTAGATTTTTTTATTGTTGACAACAACATTTCTTTTTCAGAAGCATCATTTACAGCATCAAGACAAATAACAACAATTTGTTCAGAAACACTCATAACAACATTTGTATGATAAATAGGCAGTCCATTTTTGTCAACAGCATTAAAAGAAGCAATAGAATAACCAAAAATTTTAGCAAATTCATTTAATACTTTAATGTTGGTACGTTCTGACAGACAAGCATATACAATTTTATTGTCTCTATCCAATACCATTGAACCAGTACCTTCCAAAAATAAATTTTCATTTTCAAATTTTGTCAAATCAACAATATTTTTAACAGAAAATTTATTATTTATAGCATCCATAACAGTATTTTTACGTTCTTGACGTCTATTCAACGCAAACATAGGATATAGACATAAACGACCATCTTCATGAAATGATATCCAATTATTAGGAAAAATAGAATCAGGTGTATAAGGTTTTGGAGTATCTTCTACAACCAAAACATTAATTCCATTTTCTTCTAATTTCTTAACATAATTATTAAATTCATTTAAAGCCCTTGTTTGAACATCACTGTTGCTGTCTTTAAATTGAAATGCATTGTTTGAAGCAGTTTCTTCATTAAAACCAAAATTTACTGGTTTTATCATTAATAAATTACTTGTGTTCTGCATATTATATTATAAATTATATTACAATTATTAAATAATATTTCTCATTAAAATTAGTTATCTATTCTATATTTTTAATATTTGTTTAATCAGATCAATTTGAGTTTCATAATGATATTTTTCTGAGATTATCTTTACATTATCCTTATAGTATTGATAATTATCCTTAATTTTATTTAATGCATCTATTATTTCATTCTCATCATTATTAATACCAACGACTTCACCGCAATTATATTTTCTAACAAGTTGCGCTAACGCAGGTAAATCAGTAACAATAACAGGTAATTCTGATTGAAAATATTCAAAAAGTTTATTAGGCAGCGCATATATATATGATTGTGACAACGGTTCTATATTACACAACCCAATATCTCCACAACTTGTCCATTTATATAATTCGTTATATTGAATATTATCAGCAAAGAACACTTTATCATTCAGATTATTGTTATTACAATAAGTTATCAATTCTTTTTTATATTTTCCATCGCCTAAAACTACTAATACATAATCATTATTGTTTCTTATAGAATTAATAATAGGCAGCAGTCCCCGCCCTTTTAGTATAACACCCTGATATATTAATATTATTTTCTCATCTTGTATATTATATTTATCTCTAATCAATGAAGTTTTTTCAACTTTATGAGCCCATGGATAATTATATACAACATGAATAGGCAAATCTAAATTGTAGAACTTTTTTATATAATCCTTGTCTAAATCACCAGAAACAACTATTTGCGTTGTTTTTTTTATAAAAAATCTTTCAATTTTTGTTATAACATATTGCTTTATACGATGATTAGACAACGTTGATAAAGCAGAATATATTTCTCGAGAATCATATACTATATTTACTTTATTTCTATTATTTATATATTGTATTGCAGGTAAAGCATATAAATCAGACGCCCAAAATGATTTTATATATATTTTTTCTATTATTTTTTTTATATCTTTTAAGAAATAAAACCAGTTATATATAACTCTTTTGTCAGATTTTATTGGTATTACAATATTGTCTTCTTCCGTCTTTACGCTGTTAATATTGCTGCTTGTCGATATTAATAAACAATTCAGCCCTTTTTTTTTGCATAAGTTATATAAATTTATTGTTCTTGCATCATATTTTATATCAGAAAAAGAAACAATACAAACATCATAAGTCATAATATAACTTGATTATAATAATAAAAATAAATAAATATTATATTTTAACAACCAAAATCAGCTAATACAATAGCTGCGCAATTTTCAACAATAATTGGAGTTCGTACCGCAAAACACACGTCATGTCTGCCTTTTATTTCCAAATCTACAGCCTCTTTTGTTTGCAAGTCAATAGTTTTTTGTGTCATTGATATACTTGGCGTTGGTCTAAAGGCAGTTCTGAATACAATATCGTTTCCGTTTGTAATACCAGCGTTTATTCCACCAGAACAATTAGTAAGTGTTTTTCCAGTTTCATCTATAATAATATCATTTGCTTCGCTGCCATACATTTTTGCAATTTCAAACCCTGCACCAAATTCAATACCTTTTACACCAGGAATACTAAAAATTAAATGACTTAGCATACTTTCAAAACTATTAAAAAAAGGTTCGCCATAGCCTATACCTACATTGCTTATTCTGCATTCAACTACCCCGCCGATTGAATCACCTTTTTTGAAGGCTGTTTCCAGTTCTGCATCTATATTTGTGCTATCATGAACTTTTATTAGTTTTGTGCTTATTTTGATATTATTATTAATTGCTTTCTTTGCCACAACACCTGCTGCAACTAAAGCAACGGTCATTCTTCCAGAAAATGAACCTCCGCCTCGATAATCATTATAATTATTATATTTCTTTTGTGCTGCAAAATCACTATGACTTGGCCGAGGATAACGTTTCAAATTAAAATAATCACTTGGAACCGTATCATTATTTTCAAATAATATTGTAATAGGCATACCTGTCGTATAGTCATTAAACACACCGCTGACTATTAAAGGCTGATCTACTTCTCGTCTTTTTGTTCCTCCCTTATATTCAGCTTGTCTTTTTTTAAGATCTGCTTTAAAATCATCGCTTGTTAGATGTATTCCTTCTTTACACCCATCAATACATACACCTATATATTTATTATGAGATTCACCAAAAATACTTACTCTAAAGTTCGTTCCAAATGTATTCATTTCTAATAAAATAAATTAGTTATATCTAAAATATTTTTCTTATCAAATATTGCTTTTATTTTTTTCATTTTATCGATTTGTTCCGATGTGTACATTCTATAGAAAAATTCTCTTTTTATTTTTCCTATGCCATGCTCAGCCGAAACAGTTCCACCTATTGTCAATCCGTAATCAATGATATCAGAATATATTTTTTCAGCTATTAATTTTTCTTCATCATTTTTATAAAACATATCGCAGTGTAAATGACTGCAGGAAATATGTCCATATACACAAGAAGGAATTGACAATGTTTTAAATTTATTTTCTACAAACTCAAAATAATCTTTTAATCTATTGAAAGGCACAGCCATATCAACACTTAGTTTAGTATGGTTTAGCTTTCTAACCAATTCTGTTGTTTTTTCTGGGAGTGTATGTCTTATTTTAATAAAATTATTATGTTCTTCATTAGTCAAAGCTATCCATGTATCATCATCTAAAGAAGTAATACTGCTTATAATTTCATAATAATAAGATAATATTTCATCTTCCCTTTTCAGTTCGCATTCCTGTTCTATCCAAACTGCATATTTTGCTGTTTCAGGTATTTGAGAGTATTCTTCACGTAAAAACATCAAAGAATTAGTATCGTAAAATTCTATTATACGAGGACATAAATCCTCTTTTGTAAGCTGTTCTTTATTTTGTATAAAATTAGCAATATATTTATATACATCATCAAAATTTTCAAACCAAGCTATTATTCCTACCAAATGTTCGCTTTTTTTATTAACTTTTAATTCTATTTCAGTAATAATCCCCAAAGTTCCTTCTGATCCGATAAAAAGATCAATAGCATCCATATTTTCGGTTATATAATAACCTGCTGCATTTTTTATTGAAGTATTAAATATATTTTCAACATCTAATTCAAATGTTTTATTGTCATCAGATTTTATTACTAATTTATTGTCTTTTGCAAAATTTTTACCGCGTTCCAACGTTAAAAGCGTGCCATCGCAGAGCAAAACTTTTAATTTCATAATGAAATTGCGGGTAGCACCATACTTAAAACTCCTTGCGCCAGAAGCATTAGTAGATACATTTCCTGCTATAGATGCTTTTGTTTCTGTTGGGTTTGGCGGATAGAAATAATTATAATTTGATAAATAAGCATCCAATTGTTCCAGCGAAACACATGGTTCAATAACAACACGTTCTGTTGATTTATCAAATGATTTAATTTTATTTAATTTTTCTAAGGAGATAAGTACATTTTTATCAGGAGAAGAGCCGCCTGTAAGACCAGTTCCGCCTCCTCTTAATGTTATATGCAGCCCCTTATTGTAACAATCAACTACAATATCTTTTAATTCTTCAACATTTTCAGGAATATAAACTGTATCCAAATTCCCTTTGAAATTGGACTCATCTGATAAGTATTTATCTATAAAATCCTTATATACTATCATTTTATACTTATTATTGCTATTATGCTAAAATTAAGCTACAAAGATAAAATTTTTAATAAATCCTTTTCCAATGATTCAACAGGATATTCAACTATTCTGCCTATTTCTTCACCATCTCTTAAAACAACTAATGTAGGAACACGTTTTATATCATATTTTAAATATGTTCCTGTTGGTTCTGTTTTTTCTTTATATGTTAAACCATAAATAGTAATAGTCTCCAAATCCAAATCCATAAGTTTGAAAATTTTCATTAGCTGAGGCATCTCTTTCATACAATCAGGACACCAACTTGCAGAAAACAGTATATAAGATATATTATCTTTATTAACAGCTTTTAATTCTGACATTACGCTGTCATCAGGAATATAATCTGCTGCATCATAACTTGCCCAGCCTGCTTTTTCCTGCCATTCTGACCATTTAAAAGTTCCCACTATAGCTTTTTTTTCTACAGGTTCAACCTTGTTATCTTCTTTACAAGAAATTAATCCAAAAGACATAAAAACTAAACAGATAAAATAAATACAAATTCTATTCTTTTTCAACAATTGGTTTAACATAGCAATATCCTTTTTTGAATTGTAAGTTATAAAATTTATTAAAA
>JAFRQN010000252.1 GCA_017428585.1 Bacteroidota bacterium
AAATAATAGATTTAAAATAAAAAAGAGTAATGTTTCCATTACTCTTTGTGGTAACTTCAAATTTAAAATTTAAGGAATCCTTAAATAAATAAAAAATTTGTATTTGCGATATTTTATTATTTCTCAATCTTCTATTTTGTTTTATTTATCAACTTCACCCATAATAGGATCTAAAGAACCGATTGCAAGCACCACATCAGAAAGCATAGAGCCTTTAACAATTTCGCTTATACATTGTAGATTTGATGCAGATGAAGATCTGATTTTTACTTTCCAAGGTCTGCCAGAACCATTTGATACAATAAAGAAACCTAATTCACCTTTAGATGCTTCTATAGCAGTATATGTTTCACCTTCAGGTATTACTGCACCGTAGTTAACAAGCATAAAATCAGAAATCAAGTTCTCAATATTTGTATATATATTAGATTTCTTTTGTATTGTAGTCTTATTATAATCTAATTTTACAGGCGTACGTTCCATTGTTTCAAGTTTTTCTAATGCCTGCTTAACAATCTTATAACTTTCATGTATTTCACGAACTCTAACCATGTGACGTGCCCAATTATCACAATCATTTTCTGTAACAACGTCAAAATCAATTTTATCATATACCAAATAAGGCATATCACGACGCAAATCTCTTGGTATGCCGCAAGCTCTAATAGCAGGCCCAGTAACACCAAGATCAATCGCTTTTTTAGGCTCAAGAACACATGTTCCAGATAATCTATCAATAAATATACGGTTGCGTAAAATTACATTTTTTAAGAATTTCTCATTTTCAGGAAATTCATCCAAAAATAATTTTATTTTTTCAATAGCTTCTGGAGAAATATCATTTGCAACCCCTCCTATACGAGAATAAGCTGTTGTAAATCTTGCACCTGTTATTAGTTCTATAGCATCATAAAGTTTTTCTCTTTCAGTAAAAGCCCATAATAAATAAGATACTGCACCAGAATCTTGGCAAAGCGATCCAATAGCCATCATGTGAGAAGAAATTCTTGCCAATTCACAACAAAGTACTCTTATCCATTGTGCACGTTCTGGAGCTTCTATATTTAACGCATTTTCTGCCGCTAAAGTAAAAGCAACATTATTCATTAAAGGTGAAATATAGTCTAATCTGTCAGTAAAAGGAATAAATTCATGAAGTCCTACATTCTCAGCCATTTTTTCCATACCTCTATGCAGATAACCTACCTCAGGAACACAGCTTCGTACAGTTTCACCATCTAATCTTAATACCAAACGTAATACACCATGAGTTGCTGGATGCTGCGGTCCCATATTAATAATAATATCATTTTCTAAAGGATCGTTATCAAAATCACCAGCATTGCTTTCAATCGACACCCCTTCTTCCATTACTTTCTTAAATATCTTTTCCTGTCGGAGTTCCAAAATTCTTTTTATTTCTTCACTGCTTTGTATATTCATCTTTCTTCTACTTTAGTTTATTTCAAGATAAAAACCTTATATAAATTCAAAGGTAAAATACACTCTTTCTACCTTATACAAAATTAATACATTCTTAATAAAAATACAAATAATATATATTTTTAGTTTTATTGATAAAATAAAATATAAAAAGAGAGAATACTTTTTTACTAAAAATATTCTCTCAAAAAAAATTTTATACTTAAACTATTAAAACATTTCGGAAATTAAACTAATGTTTTATAATTATATTTAAGTATTATTTAGTTTTAATTACTCTTATTGTATTTATATCATCCGGCAATTTGTTCTTTATTATATAAGTACCCTTTATCTTTGGCAGTCTACTTGTATCTATTGCTGCAGATTTAATTTTTGTAATTGAATTTGCTGGACTAAAAATACAGTTTCCATTTGAAATTATAAATTTCTTTGTTATAGTTTGACCGTCTAATACTGCTTTCAATATATAAATACCATCAGCTTGCGGCAAATTATTTGTGTTTACAGATAAGTTAGCCCCTGCATTTGAATAAACAGTTTTACCAC
>JAFRQN010000253.1 GCA_017428585.1 Bacteroidota bacterium
AGTTCTAAGAGAACAAAAGAAACTTAAAATCTTACAATATGCACACAGAGTATTTGGTATTAATCAAAAAGATGATTCTGCTATCGATATGGCTATTTCAGCTACAGAATCATTTTTCCGTTCATTAGGATTAGCTACTAGACTTAGTGAACTTGAAGTTGATAAAAGTATTATTGACGAAATAGAAAAACGTTTTACAGAACGCAATTTGCAAATAGGTGAAAACCATAATGTAAATGGAACTATTGCAAAAAAAATTCTTCTAAGTTGTTATTAATTATTGAACTTTTTATCCATAAAAAAATAGAGCATAGAATAATTCTATGCTCTATTTTTTATTTTACTTAATAAATTAGTCTCGCAAATTATACGAGCAATCTTAATTTTATTTAAGTTTAAAGACTATAGGAATACTAACCCAGCAACTAGTAGGTTGACCATTCATAACTGCTGGTGTTGCATAACCATAAGCTAATACAGCATCAACTGCAGCTTTATCAAGAGCCTTGTTATCAGAAAATTCTGCAAAAGCCTTTGTAACTTTACCTGTTTTATCAACAAGTGCTCTAACATGTACAGTACCTTCAATATTAGCTTTACGAGCCATTTCAGGATACTTTACAAGTTGATTTAGTTTTCCTAAATCAAAAGCAGGTTCTTTTTCGACAGGAATAAATTCATCAGGTTCAGGTTCTTTATCTTTAATAGTAGTAACTTCAACCTTTTTATTTTCACCTGTCCAGTCAATATTAGCTGCAAATTGACCCATATCCTCTCCATCACCACCGACTGTACTTGCACGTGCTTGTACATCTACAGTCGCAAAATCCTTAACATCAGGTGCTATCATTGCATCAGGTACAGGAATAGGATTACCTGCACGAGCAGCAGGACCACTATTAATAACCACATCTGGCGGTGGTGGTATATCCACACCTGCATCAGCATCCGGCGGTGGTAAATCATCAAGTGTCATTTTCGTTATAGGAGCTACTTTAATCTCTTTAGAATTAGCATTTTCTTCTACTTTAGCAGTAATAAAATTTATTAATAAAAATAGAAGAATAAGAATTAAAGCACATAAAGCACCCCTATAAGTATTACGACGGATGAAGTATTTTAACTCCGCTGCACCATAAGTAGAAGGAAGAGGAATTTCATCAGCACTAGGCACTAAAACAACATCTTTATTTGCTTTAACTTTTAATTTACTCATTTTTCCTTACACTCCTTGCAATTTTTCAATTTCCTCATCTGTTAAAATAGCTATAGTAAATCTACGTTCACGTTTTTTAGGTTCACCATTTTCATCCAATTCTTTCATAATTTCTTCAGTAATCTTACCTTCGGCAAGATTAAGTTTATCAAGAATTTGTACTATCAAACCATAAGATGCATCTTTTGAAACTTTAAGTGCAACTATTAATTTATTACGCACTGCAGGATCGAGGTTTTCTCGTTCTGAAAGTGCTTGAATGTCTTTAAGAACAATAGACTGAGGATCTTCAGATCCTTTTGCCCAGAATATTTTATTGTCATCCCTTACATAAATAGAAAGAAGTTCAGATTCTCTTACTTCTACTTCCACATCTATTTCAGGCGGGATAGTCATATCAAGAACTTGTGGCGCTGCCATTGTTGTTGTAAACATAAAGAATGTAAGCAATAAGAATGTAATGTCTACAAGTGGTGTCATATCAAGATGAAAACCTTGACGTTTAGTCTGCTTTCTATTGCTTTTACCTCTTTTTGGTTTACTTCCGCCACCTAATTGGCCTCCACCAGCCATATTTTATCTCCTTTTTAAGTATTAAAAAAAATTAGCTGGATATTTACTGTTGTTTGTCGGTTACATAACTAAATACTGTAGCTCTGTTTTTCCTCAATATATCCATTGCATCATTAATATATTCAAAACGTAATCTTTTATCTGCATCAATAGCAAACAAAGTAGTTGAATTAACAAGTCTCGTATTTTTAACCAATTCGTTTAGAACTTCTTTAGAAACTTGTAATTGTGCTTTGGATAGCATTTCTTCAGGAATACCTTGTGTATTTTGCCAAACCTTCATTCTATCGGTTTCATTAACAACTTCATAATAATATACAGTATCAAAAGTAGTAGTATCTATTGCAATTTTTATAGTTGCAAGATCTCTATCTGGCAATTTTGATGTATCTGAAGGAGTTGTTGCTGGACGCTGTACAACAAATTTTTGTTCACTTTCTGCTTGTGTTTTAAATGTTGCTGTAAACATAAAGAACGTAAGAAGCAAAAAAGTAATATCTACAAGCGGCGTCATATCAATAGCAAAACCGACACGTTTTACTTTTACTTTCTTTGACACAGTTAATCTCCTTAAAATAGTTTATAAAAAAAACTTTATTTAACTATTTTTTTGTTTTAATTGTGAAAATAGAAGTAATATTCAAAATAGCTTCGTCAATCATATATACGAAACTATCAACTTTTGATGTAAAGAAATTATAAGCAACAATACAAATAACAGCTGCAATAAGACCACCGGCTGTATTATATAAGGCTTCAGAAATACCTATTGAAAGTTGTGTTGCAGAAACTGTACCACTATTTGCTAAAGCTCTAAATGCTCTAATCATACCAAGAGTTGTACCCATAAGACCGACCATGGTAGCAATAGAAGCAATTGTAGAAATAATAACAAGATTCTTTTCTAATAATGGTGTTTCCAAATTTAATGCTTCATCAATACTGCGTTGTACTTCACTAATTTTTTTCTCAGGACCAAAGTTATCGTCTTTTTCTACTGCTTTATAACGAGAAATAGCTGCTCTTAATACATTAGCAACTGAACCACGTTGTTTATCACATTCATCTAATGCTCCGTCTAAATCATCAGCTTCTAATTTTGAAGTAACTCTTTTGATAAATTTAACAGGATCACTTTTGCCTTTTGCCTTATTAATAGATAAAAAGCGTTCGATAGAATAAACAACAGCTAAAATAATAAAAGAAACTAATAAACCAACAAGAATACCACCTGTGTAAATCATACCAAGTGCGTTGATTGGTTCTTCTTTAGCAGCATCAGCAAAGTTTGCTGGATTACCTAAAACTAATGAATAAAATGTAAAACCTGCAGCTACTGCTAATGCAATAACTATTACATTTACGTACTTTTTCATAAAGGAAAATAACTCCAATAAATTTTAAAAAATAAATTTAATTTATATTTATAAAAATTTTTAATTCAAATAAATAAATGATACAATATAAAATAATTATATTATTTTTTTAGAATTTCTATTTACTCTAATATTCAAAAATACAAATAAATATTATATATTCAAAAAAAAAATAGAAATAGGAACAAAATACACATTGTTTTTTATAAACCAATGGATAAATTATTATTATTTGTTTTTTACTATGATTTCTTTACTGGATGCCTAATAACTGTTTTTAATTTACTTACATCACATTTTCTTGGATCACTTAAATATATTTCATGGTGCATTCTTTTATCTGTTATATCTAAAGTATAACCTTCTTCTTTCATATACTCATGCATTAATTCAACAGTTTCTGGTTCTGCATCATAACTGCCAATATGCATACATTGAACACATTCTCCTTCATCATAAGTAAAAAATTCAACCCTTGAAAAATCTTGTTTTTTCTTTCTTGCCGCCTCTTCAAGTGCCCAATTATAATCTGACTTTGTTATAAAATCAGGCAGTCTAATAATTGAAATAAATTTTAATTTGTCTTTTTGATTATAATCTATTCCATCTATTCCTTCCTGCCACCATAATCCTTCAAGTGGAGGAACAACATACTCAAAAAATCCTTTTATTTTATAACTTCCTTTATAACTCATTTTTAATGTATAAGCAATAGTATATAATAAACTCAAAGTATTTTGATATTCTCCATTTTCATCATTTGGATTGCCTTGACCTCTTACTGCAATATAATTCATTTTTGGCACTTCGATAATACTTGGTTTATTTTTAGGCAAATAAAATTCTTTGTATTCTTTTTTATAATCAAAAGACATAATTATTCTCCATTTTTTTACTCTGCTTCTTAACTGATAGAGACTTGAAGGTTTCAATTACAACCTCTTTCAATATTGGATACTAAATTCTTTACATTTTATATTTTCAGATTTTACATTATATTTTCCACGCAAAGATTATACCATAAAATTGAAAAGGCTGTAATTCCATTTTCAAAATTACAGCCTTTCTTAAAGAAATTTCAGACATTTTCATTTTACGATAAATAATAAAAAAACTCATTATTTATCATTAAACTCTTACTACTATATTACATTTGTCTTAATATCCAGTTTTGTTTTCCAATAGTTTCGATTAGTTCAAGTTGTTGTTCTCCCCAATATAGATCTTCTTCTTCATCCTTATAATAGTCTATTAGGATATCATAGGTAGTATAATCGTCTTTTGCAAGTTCAATAATAGTTTTTAACCATTGCAAACCATTCTTAGATATTTGTAAATCATATTTTATCCATTCTATTGGGTCATAGTATACAGGAGCTTCTTTCTTACACTCTAATTTAACTTCTGCACCTAAGTCAAGAAGTCTATCTATACATTTGCCAACATAATCTCTTTCCTCTACTGCATGTTCTGCATACTTTTCTGCAAGTTTTGTATACCCTTTGCCTGCAAATATTTTTGATTGAATTACATGTCCATCAGCTTGTTGAGCCAAATTTGTAACAATAAATTGTAATCCCTCTAATAATTTTACATTATTTTCCATAATATAACTCCATTAAATTGAAAATAAATTTAATTATCTTAAAATATAAAAATAACACATTTTAAATTAAAAACAAAATAAAAATAAAAAAATGCATTTTTCAAATAATGTATTTACAATAAGTATTTATTATTTATAATTACTTTTTAATTGGCAAAGACTTGCAGGTTTCTATTATAACCTCTTTCAATAATTCCTTATTATCTACATCAACTAAATACATTGATTTTGCACCTTCATAAGGAATTTCTTCTACCATATTATACTTTTTATTTGTATCAACTTTTTTAACAAGCAGTCTATTATCATAAATACCACCAAATAAAACTTTGTTGTAATATAATAGAAATTCTCCCATCATAGATTTACAAGTTATGTTATCCAATAAATCTAATTGTTCTAATATAAATTCCTTAAATTCTTTTGATGTTGACATAAATTTAATTTTTTTTATTTTATAATATTTAAATATATTTACTAGCTTCTTTTAAGCTTAAATTATCAATTTTATCTTTATTGTCATTAATAAAGTTTCTAACCCATTCAGGATTTATTTTTGAATAATCTCTTAAAGCCCAGCCTATTGCTTTGTTAATAAAGAACTCTTTCGAACCAAAATTGTTCTTAATTATTTCTGCTAATAATTCTGTATCAGTTTTTTCTTTTAATCCAAGTTGATGTTCTATTGCAGTTCTTTTAATCCAAATATTTTCATCTTTTGACCAATCAATCATTAACTTTTTAACTCTTTTATCTTGCAATCCTATATTTCCTATTACCTTACACAAAAAATCAATTGTATCCCACCATGATTTTGTAATTATATATTCCCTTATTTTTGGTATATCTTCAAAACATACATACTCTTTAACAGCAAGCAGATAATCATATACAAAATATTGCAGTTCTCTATGCTTATCTTCATAACATAAATCTAACAAATTCCATTCAATACTTTTATTTGTTTTTGCATGTTTTATAAAAGGTTTTTCTATATCTTTTCGTTTCGGAGCTTGTATTCCATAAAATTCAAAATTATTTTTCATATATCTTGCCATAGAAACTGCATTATCTCTATCAGCATTTTTTTCAAACTCTTTTTTTATATTTTCAAAATTCATAATACACCTGCTTTCAAATTAATATTTTTATTTTCTCTTTTTGTATAAAATTAACTCTGGATTATTGCCATTTTCTTCATACCTACATATAAGTATAAAATTAACATTTGCAAGTATTCCAAAACATTTAACTACATCGTTATCTTTAAATTCACTTTCAACTTGACTGCCTAAATAAATATCATTATCATCCAAAAGCTGTATCGTTTTTCCATTAGGTAAAGGATATCTTAGATTAACGAAAGCCCCATTCAATGGAATTAATTCTTTTATTTTTGGCATATTTAATATATTCAAATCATTTATTTCGCTAATTAGCTGTGCCTTAAATAATTCATATTTTTTGAAACCTTTCGTTAATATATAGTCAGCAATAAAACATTGTTTGCCAAACGGACATCCATTGGTAGAACAGCATCCTCTACACCCATTATTTTTTCCATAGCTACAGCTATTACAATCAGTACCACATATTGATTTCATAATTCACTCCTACAATTATTTGCTCTTATATAACATCCTTCTTGTATTGCAGCAAATGATGCTATAATACAAACAATTATTTCAAATACTATTAAATTAGTTTTAAAAATTATTAAAGGTGCAATAAACAAAATCATTCCTGTAACTTTATTTGCAATTGTATGAAGAAACACCAATTTCCTAAAATAAAAATATGAAAATATTAAATTACTTATTTTTATTATAGCAATAATAATTCCACATATAATTATTCCAATATGCAAATTTAAAATCGGCAATATCTTAATCATTGCTATAACAATAAATATTATATCTGCTGTACTGTCTAATTTTACACCAAAATTACTTGTATTTTCATTCTTTCTTGCAATATATCCATCTAAAATATCGGATATACCGCAATAAAAATATATTATACAAAATAATATAGAAAAAGGATTGGAGAATATTAATATTATTGATAATGCTATTCTACTTATAGAGATATAATTTGCTATATTTTTCACTATTGTATTAATCTAAATGAAAGATTTACAAAATTACTTTTATTTGTATATAATTTTACTTTTAAATACTATATAAACAACAGCCATATTAATTTTGATACTAAATGACAACCAAAATGTGCAATCATTGCATAATGTATTGCATATTTCCTATATAACCATCCAAATGCTAAACCAAAAGCTCCATTTAATAAAAAGCATCTAAATAATAATAAAGCATCAACATATCCAAATAATTGAATAGTTCCAGGTATATGTCCAGCTGCAAATAATAATGCAGATATAATATTAGCAATAACAAATACTCCAATCGGTATTGTATCCTTATTTCTATAAAATAGTTTGGATATTATCCATGCTATTAATGACATCAAGAATAACCTTAATAATATTTCTTCAAATACACCACCATAAGTAAATGATGAAATAATGTAATTAATGGTTGGCTTGCTGTCATATAAATGTGACACAGAATCAATATAATTGCCAAATATATATTTATCAACTATGCTCAATGCCAATCCTCCAATAATAGAAATAATAACAGTGCTGTTTATTGCATTATTATTTTTCTCAAACTTTTTCCATAAACCTATTTTATTAGATAATATAATTCCTAAACCAGCAAACAGAATTGCATATAAAGATATTTGTACTACTGATACTGTTATAAATAGTTCCTTTGATCCAATTTGTTTTATTCCTTCTTCAATTACAACTTGATTAAATGATTGAATTGTATATAATGTAGTAAAATATCCTCCAATAATACACATTAAAATCACAAATATAAAGAACTTCCAATTTTCTTTAATATATTTCATGATATTCACCTATTATATTATAATCACAGTTATATTTTATTGAATATTATGGACTTCTCTTTCAAAGATATCTTACCAACTTCATATCCAAAATCTTTGGCTTCTTTCTTATAAGTTAAAAATGAATGGTCTATTTCAAATCCTATAATATTTTTAATTTCTTCAAAAGATAATTTATAATTATTTTCATTATTATCTTTTAAATATTTCCATAATGGTTCATATTTGCTCATTTTATCGTCTCTAATCTATTATTTTAATTCAAATATTCTTTGAATATTGTTTTTATTTCATTGGAGTTCCAACTTCAATAAGATTTCCATCTAAATCATAAAATCTAATTACTTTTTGTCCCCAAGAATGTGTCATTAATCTATTAACATATTTTAT
>JAFRQN010000254.1 GCA_017428585.1 Bacteroidota bacterium
AAGGAGGTATTTTATCTAATTTTAATGCTTTACGTTTGATTTCTGCCCATCTGTGCAAAGTAGATACGTTATCTTGTACTGTTTTAATTAAGTTATTAAAAACAGAAACAGGAATATTATTTTCATAAAGAGCAGATTCAAGAGGAGAATTAAAATGACGAATATCAGCAAGAGCTACTCTTGTAGCTACTCTGCCATTAAATAGTGAAGCATAAGTGTTTATAACTTGTTCATATCCTTTGTAAATACCCTTATAAACATTCTTTCTATATTCTCTATCAGTAGAATATAAAGCAGAACGATATCTTCCATGAGATAATTGAACATCATTACCTTTAGAATCTTTTACAGTCCCCAATGGCAATTCTGAATCATTTAATACACCATAAGTTTTATTTGGAATGCTAATAACTGTTCCTAAATTAGCTAATACGCTTTCTGCCTCTGCTGATAAAGTATGAGGTTTCATTCTAAATGCTTGTTCTAAATAGAATTTATATCCTTGTAATTCTTTTTCTTCTTTTATAAATTTTTCTATTTTAGAATAATCTACAGCAAGCAATTCCGGTGAGAAGAAAGCAGTTACAGCTGAAATATCACTTGATAATTTTTTTACTCTATCAACTAAAATTTGATTTTCACCATTGCTAACATCAGTATCAGCAAGCAATGAAGCATACATATAGAGTCGTGAAAAACGTCTCCAAATTTCATTGTATTCTTTTATTGATTTTAACAAACTTTTTGCATTCTTTGTTACTTGACCTTGATTTTTGGTAAAAGTTTTTGATAAGTTTGCTACATCAGTGAAATCTTTTTCAAAATCGGATTTACTTTTGTATAAATCAGCTAAGTTCCATTTATACTTATCATCAATTTGCTCACGTGATGGTAATTCTTGAGCATTAACCATTGTTGTAATTCCCATTACAAATAATAAAATTAAAAAATAAAATTTTTTAGACATTATAAAATCCTAATAAATTTAGTTTAATTAAAATATTATATTTTTATGTATTCCAATTATATTTATTTTAATAAATAATTTTCTATTTCCAGCCAACTATCGGTCATAAATTCTGCACGAGTTGTTTCTGAAGCATATTGTTTCAAAAATAAAGACCTATCACCACAATACTTTATAGCACGCATACCAATATCTCTTGCTCCACAAATATCAGTACGTTCTATATCACCTATATGCAATGCTTCTTCTGGAGTACAATCCAATTCCTTTAAAACTGTCTCAAAAGCCTTAGGATGCGGCTTAGCAACACCTGTTTCATCAGAAAAACTAAAAGATGAAAAATATTTAAGTATATCGACAGTATCCATTAATTCTCTCATAACTACACCTGGACTAAATCCAGTATCAGATACAATCGCTAATTTGTATTTTTGGCTTAATTTACATAATACATCTTTTGCATTAGGCAATAAATTAGGTGGAAAATAAATAATAGATTTTTCGAAAAATTTGACAATATAATCTATTGCTTTAGGATTTTTATCAAAATTCATTTCATTCCAAACAAAATTGATTAATTCCTCAGCATTAGGCGTTCTGAACTCTGTTTCCCAAATCATAGAATAATACTGCCAAGAACGTCTTACAACCTCATCAAATTTATTAAAGTCTATTTCAAACTCTAAATCTTTTAAGGTAGAAAGAAGCACTTTCAATCTGGCATCATTTCTAATATTCCCGTCATGAGAATCGAATAATGTATTCCAAAAATCTACTGTAATAACTTTTATATTTTCCATTTAAATATCATATTATTAAGAAAAATAAATATAATACTTTTTTATAAATATTACAAACATTTTTAATTTTAAAACAAAAAGGAAGAAAGTATAACTTTCTTCCTTTTATGATATATTTACATACAATATAATTAATTTGGCAATCCTGAAAAACCAGGATCATTTGGCATATTGCCGCTCATTTCTATTGTACCATTGTTGCTCTCATATTTTACAATATTATCTACAAGTGCATTGCTAAATAATTTTGCATGTTGAGGAGTCATTATTACTCTTGCATGTACTTTAGCTTTTGGAACACCTGGTAATATTCTTGTAAAATCAATAATAAATTCAGCTTGAGAATGAGATATAATAGCTAAATTAGAATATATACCTTCTGCTGTTTTCTCATCCAATTCTATACTTATTTGTTGAGGAGCTTTTTCGTCTTTTTTTTCCATTGTTTATTATTATTTATTTAATGATATTAATTTAATTTCTTTTCTATTTCTGAATATTTTGGATTATTAGTTTGTCCGTATATTTTTAATAATTTTAAGTAATAAGCTTCTTTTTTATCTTCTGGAAGGTATTTTTCTAATGCCTCAAGTTTAACTAATGTTTCATCAAACTTGTCTTTTGCACCTTTACCAAGAGCAAGATAAATACCACATAAATCACCAATAGCATCTGGATCTTTTGCGAATGTATTAGTTTCTATAGTACGTTCAAAATAAGATGCTGCTTTCTTTAGTATTGGGAAGTATTCTGTTGTATCAAATGTTTTCATCTTGCCTGCACCGATTAATTCGTTTTGTTTTGTTTGTATCATTGCTGCTTTATTACCATAGCAAGCAGCAACGTTACGTAAAGCAGCTTCAAAATTAGGATTTAATGAAAGCGCTTTTTCATATTGTTGTATTGCATTGTCAAATTGTTTATTAGTCATATAAACATCGCCAAGCTGCGCTAAAAATATAGGATTAGAAGGATTCTTCTTTACATTTTCATTTATAGCATTTATTGCTTCTTCTGGCTTGCCTAATTCTTGATATAATGTTACTATTGCTGAATTAGCATTATCATCAAGTGGTGATACGCTGGTTACCATCTTAAAATATTCCAATGATTTTGCTCTATCTTTTTTAACATTATAATATAATGAAGCTAATGAAGATATAGGTTGAGTAAAGTTGCTTGGAACAATTTCTCTTTCACCTTCTAAAATATTTGTTGGAGGATCATAGCTCCAGCTTTCTATAGTAAATTTTCCATTTTCAGTCATTGAGTAAACAAATAAGTCTTTGCCGCTCTTTGTTACATATTTTTCCAATACAGTAGAATCACCCTTGCTTGTTTTGCTTCCACGTATAAATTTAGCTGCTCCTATTGATGATAATACTTCTCTATCAGCACCAATAAAGAAATTATATTTCTTTGCTATATCTATAGATGGTTGCAATTTATCTACGTATGTTTCGTATGCTTTCATAGCAGCTTCAGTATTATCTGTAATTTCATTTGCTAAACCTATCATTATGTATGATTCTAAAAAATTAGGTCTTACAGTTGTAGCAGCAGTATAAATTTGTGAAGCAGCTATTAAATTACTTTTATCTTTTGTTTGATTATATTTACCAAAAGCTTCTTCACCTTGTTGCAATAAAGCTTTAAAAACTTCAAATTTAAATTGTTTTGGCTTATCTTTTAATTTTGCATCTTTAGCAACTAATGGTTCTGCTTGATCCATATAGTTTATAGCTTCTTGTACTTTTCCAGCACCTAAATTTAGTTCTGCTAATAAAATATACGCTTCCCCATTCTTTGGATTCTTTTCAATTTCTTTGTTTAAATTCTCAATTGCTTTGTCTATTTCACCACTTTTAATAGCTACTTTAGCTGTTGTCATTTCACGAGATGCACATTGAAAACCTTGTAATGCTATTGTTGCTATTATAAGTATTGCAATTAATTTAATGTAATGTTTCAAGATTAACCTCAAAAATTTTAATTTATAAAAAATTTAATTTATTCTTAATTACTACTATTATTTATTCTTTTGATATAAAAAAAATATTATAATGAAATATAGAACAAAATAATTTTCTAATATACATCTTTAAAATTAAAAATCAAAATAATTTTATTGCTTGAACCTTTCATTATTATTATTAACTATATTAATTTATTATAAATTACATAAAAATACAACTCAACATAAAAATACAATCATTTTTTCATCATCTAAAAAAAATTAAATTAATTTTGAAACAGTACCGTTAATAATAGCGTAATAATTGAATATCTTAATATAGATTAAAAAAATAACATAGAACATACTTATTATAATTTATGCATGTATTATTTGAAACTTTACCTTATTTAATTGTTTTTATTTTCTTTATAATTCCTTTTATTACTTTGTTAATAATAAGAAAAAAGAAAGGTTCTTTTTTTAAATTTACCAAATACGTTAATATATTTTTTTATATTATTTTATTTTTATCTTTTCTTATAGAATATATTGTTAAAGACAGTACTTCTATATTTGCTCAATTTCTACAGCAGGCAAACAATATAATGCCGATTATAACTATTTTCGTTGCTGCCTTTGATATAACAAGTATATGTATTGCAATATTCAGCAAACGCTATAAAATATAAAGAAATTCAATTATTCTAAAATAAATAAAAAAAAGATACAATTTATTAATTGTATCTTTTTTTTATAATAATGTTTTGTTCTTTCAATACTAAGGAATAGCACGGAAGTAATTAATAAATACTAATACTTCATTAGAGTTTTCATAAAATATAAAAGGCAGCAATACGCATATTGCTATTGCTACGGTCATAACCATATATATTTTTATAATAGGTTTGTCAAAAACTACCGAAAGAGCTTTCATATATCTAAAGAATACTACTATAAATACTATTAATAGAATTACAGTAAAGAAACTTATAAAATTCGGTGATACATTAAGAATCCTTGCAATAAATACTCCAATAGGCAACAATATAATATAAGGTAATGCAGACCATATAGTAATTGTAAAAGATTTATCAAAATGAACATTTGTTTTGACAAATTTAGAAATAATAGAAACTATTGCTGATATGATTACAAAATGTAAAAATACTAAAACAATCAATAAAAGCAAGAGTACTATAGGATGCCAAGCTGATATAAATATTACATTTAGAACATCTTTATATGGAAATAAAGTTGTAAACAAATAATTGTATTCAATATTATATCTTAATGATATCACTATAGATGCTAAACATAAAGCAAAAGACACAGATATAATAAATCCTAAAAGAACAGTTTGAGATAAAGATAAAATTCTATTATCCCTTATATCAGCATAGAAATTATATGGCCGCAAAAAAGCTCTCACTACATATTCTCTAAATCTTCTATATCTATTTAACATAAATGCCATTATTGCAGTGAAAAGAAGACCTACTATAATATAAGAATTTGGAGATTCGCTTTCATAATTGCCAGCATTAAGCAAAGGTACTTTTTCATCATTAAATAACGATTTTACAACACTATATGATAATCTATTTACATGATAAACATCTACAAGACCACTGGTTTGTAAAAATTGATTGTAATAATTTAAGGTTAATAGCGGATATTCTGTCTCATAATCATTATATGAATTTATCAAAGTTCCTGGTAAATTAATTGACTTCGCATTCGCAATATTATAACAATTTTTAAGGAAATAAGCCTGATATTCAATAGAAGTTCTATCTTTATATCCATTAAAATTACTTGGATTAACAGCACTTGAAATAGAGAAGAATATTGGAATATCTATCATATCATACTTCTCTTTTAGAGCAGTACTAATATTTTCATAATTAAATTTTTTACCAAATAGATTAATAAACATAAAATCAAATCCATCGGTAGTAAAGTCTTTTTGATATAGATTAATATATTTATATTTAAGCAGTTTTGAATTAGAGACAACTTCTGATAAACTGTTTATAAGACCAGCATAAGCTGCTCCTTCTTCAACTTCACTGCCTAATCCTATTGCAACAAAAGAAGAAAATTTCTGATAATTATTCAAAAGCTGAACTAATATATTACGACATTTTACAGCCATTTCTTCATTTTTTACAAAACTATTTGGTGTATTGTTTAATGGTAAATCAATAAACATTAAAAGACCATATTTATCACATAAATAAGCAAGATATGGATGCGGAGCCTTTGTTAACCTAATAGCATTTGCACCCAATACTTTTATATTTTTTATATCTTTTTCC
>JAFRQN010000255.1 GCA_017428585.1 Bacteroidota bacterium
CTACAATTCTAACACAAAGAGTTAAGGATGTTATAACTGTAGGCAGCGACGATCAATTAAATACATCCATAGTTAATTCAATACAGTTTTGCAATGATATTCGTTCTGAATTTGATCCAAACTATTTTAAAAATATCACATTTGATTTAGAAAATATAGAAGATTTTAATTTTTCATGTGATAAATTAAAATTGCATCGCTGTATCAGAAATATTATTGAAAATGGCATTAAAGCTATGCAGAAAACAAATGGCGGTACAATTACAATATATTGTTATCATGACATTGATAATATTTATATAAGTGTTCAAGATACAGGTATTGGTATGGATAAAAAAACCATAGATATGTTATCAACTCCTTATTTTTCAACAAGTAAATATGAAGGTGGAAATGGAATTGGAATGACAATAATAAAAAGGGTTGCTGCAATGCATGGAGGAAATATAATTGTTGAATCTCAAAAAAACAAAGGGACAAAAATAACAGTATATTTTCCTAATACATTAAAAAGAAAAACAAATATCCAAAAAATATATAAAAAGTAAAATAGTAAATTTATATAATATTTATGAATGAATCCCTAATACAATCAGAATTAGTTTTTACTAAAGACGCAAAATGTCGAGATTGTTATCGTTGTTTAAAAGCATGTCCTGTTAAAGCAATAAAAATAGAAAATGGACAAGCATATATTTTACAAAATCGATGTATTGACTGTAACATTTGTATTCAAAATTGTGCTCAAGATGCTATATCATTTAAGAGTGATAAAGCAAAATTATATGAATTATTATCTTCTGGGAAAAAAATAGCAGTAACTGTTGATGCTTCTTATTCATCTATTTGTGCAGACTGGGAACGAGAAAGGTTTCCATCAGCTCTAAGACGATTAGGATTTTCATTTGTATCTGAAACATCTGTAGCTGCTAACATTGTAGCAAAAAAAACTATTGAATATTGGCTTTCACATCCAGAAAAAAGTCATATTTCAGCTATATGTCCAACAGTTGTAAATTATGTTGAGAAATATAAACCAGAAGCAATTGATAATTTAATACCAGTAGCTAGTCCATACATTGTTCATGGTCGCTGGCTAAAAGAAAAACTTGGAAAAGATACGTTAATAGTATATGTTGGTTCCTGTGTTGCAAAAAAAATGGAAATAAAAAGACCAACATATTCTGGAGTAATTGATTTAGCTATTACATTCGCTGAATTACGTGAAATGTTTGATGAACAAAATATTTTACTACAAACTTGCGAAGAAAGTAATTTTGATGAAACTCCCGTTGGAAAATCAAGATTATTGCCATTAGTTGGAAGCTTATCAGAAATAGCTGGCAAAGAATTGAATTTTGCATCTTTAAATCATATTGCTGTAAGCGGATTCCAAGATATTAGGAATTCTATAGATTTAGTAACAATGTCTAAAGGAATTTTAGTTGAACCATTATTTTGTTATAAAGGTTGTATAAATGGTCCTGGTATGCATATAAAAAATAATATATTTGATCGACGTGCAGAATTAATAGAATATGTTACTTCTAAACCAACAAACAATAATACAGAAGATCCACTAATAAAAATAAATACAGATCGAACTTTCTCAAAAGATAAAATTATTCCTAAACCTAAGTATTCTACAGATGAAATACGCAATGTATTATCTAAAACAGGAGATCCTGATTTTAAGAAAAGACCAAACTGCTTCTCGTGTGGTTATCCAACTTGTAAAGATAAGGCAATAGCTGTTTTAGAAGGTATGGCAGAAACTGAAATGTGTATTCCTCACATGAGACGATTAGCTGAAAAGAAAGCATCATTATTATTAGAAACTACACCTAATGGTTTTGTTGTTTTAAGCGAACAATTTGAAATTCTTAGTATGAATAAAGCATTTAAGAATTTATTCCTTGTTAGCGATTCAATAATAGGTAAACACATATCATCATTGATAGATCCAGAAGGTTTTTATAAACTTGCCACAGGAGAAACAAATATGTATGAAGGTTTTGTAAGATATGAAAAACATAATCTTGTATTTCATCAATTAGCTTATAAATTAGATAAGAACAAACAATATGTTGGCATTTTTATTAACGTAACTAATAGTTTAGCAACCAGAACGAAATTAGATAATTTAAGATCAACCACACTTGAACAGGCTCAAGAATTATTACAACATCAAATAGAAATGTCACAAGGTATAGCAAAACTATTAGGAGAACACGCTGCACAAAGTGAAATTCTTATTAACAATATAATTAAATATACACAAGGCGATACAAGTAATAATAATGAAACTAACCAAACTGATTTATCATGGGATATGAACATATAGAAATTGAATTAAAACAAATATCCAAATATCCAAACACACCTTGTGGTGATTTTTTCTTGAGATGGAAAACTGCTGCATATACAACGTGTATATTATGTGATGGACGAGGACATGGAATCAAAGCAAACATATCTGCTACTATGTATGCAAATTATTTACAACATCTTTTTAATTCAAATTATTCTTTAAGAAACGCATGTGAAAAATTATTAAAAATATTAAAAAATACTGATAATAATTCACCCTATGCAGTTTTTAGTGTTATAAGAATATTAAATGATGGTGTTGTAACAGTTCTATCACATGATATGCCTGCTCCATTATTTATAACAAATAGAAAAGTTAGAGTATTATCTCAAAGAAAAATAGAAACAGAATTTGGAGAATTATTAGAAACTAACTGTTTTATTAAAGATGGCGAAGGTATCATATTAATGTCAGACGGTGTAACACAGGCAGGTATAGGACGAGGATATAAATTTGGATTAGGTAGTGAAAAGTTAGCAGAATTGCTTTCAGAAAACATATCAAACTTAGATATTAGTATTTCTACAAACACACTTTATAAAACTATACCTGATATTATATACAATATAGTTAAGGATATATGCAACAATGTTAATGATGATGATATTTCAATAGCATTAATTCATGCAAGAACAGGAAGCATAACGACTATATTTACTGGTCCTCCTACAAATAAAGAAAATGATGCTAAATATGTTCGAGAATTTATTTTATCTAAAGGAAAGAAAATTATATGTGGAGGTACTACTGCTAACATTGTTGCCAAAAATTCGGGTCGAGAAATGAAAGTAGATATGTATCAATCGTCGCATTATACTCCACCAAGTTATCATATAGATGGAATAGATCTTGCTGTAGAAGGAGCAATCACTCTAAATCAACTATATAATATTTTAGATGCTGATAGAAATCTCATGCAAAACAGCAATCCTGTAACTAAATTATATGATTATGTTATGAATTCAGATAAAATAGTTTTTTATTTAGGAAGTGTAAATTCTTCAGATGAAGGAGATATAGGTTTTATTCAACAAGGCATAAAATCAAGAAAAGAAATAGTCCCTTTAATAGCTGATAAATTAAGAAAATTAGGCAAACTTGTTGTAATAGAAAATATTTAATAGTAATATATATATCAGCTAAATTAATTATTTTTATTTTTGTATATTTGTGAATTATTTAAATTAATATAATAGTAAGTTTATGTCAATCAGAATAGAAAAAATAGCAAATGAAATAAGACGTATATTATCATCAGAATTATCAAAAATAGCAAGTGAGAATTCTGCTGGATTGGCTTCTATTTCAACAGTAAAAGTATCAAAAGATTTTAGTATTGCAAATATATATTTTAATTTATTATCTCTAAATAAGACGGATATCTCTGCATTTATTGAAATTTTAAATAAAAACAAGGGACATTTACGTTCTATTTTAGCTCATAATTTAAGAATACGTACAACTCCAGACTTACGATTTTATTATGATGATACTTTAGATATATATAAATCAACTCAAGAATTAATAGAAAATGTAAAGAAAAAATCACCATATAGTAACGATTATGGTGACACTTCAGTTTATGATGAAAAAGTTTTACAAAAAGTAGAAACAGAAAATACTAAAAAAAATTAATTTTTATATTAAATTATTATAGTCCATCAATGTAATTTATTGAATAAAAATGCTTAAATATCCAGTAACAACAGCAACACGTTTTTTGTCTAATAAAAATATTAATTATACTCCTCATTTATACAATTATGAAAGTAAAGGTGGGACAAAACAAACGTCAATAGAACTATCAGTAAATGAATATAATGTAATAAAGACATTAGTTTTTCAAATTGATAATAAAACAATAATTTTAGTATTAATGCATGGAACTCTTGAAGTATCTACGAAAGAATTAGCAAGAATTTTAAATGTAAAAAATATATATCAATGTACAGAAGAAACGGCAAAAAAAGCAACAGGATATCAATTTGGAGGAACAAGTCCATTTGGAACCAAAAAAGAATTACCTATTTATGTTGAAAAAACAATTTTTGACTTAGATAAAATGTACATTAATGGTGGAAAACGTGGTTTTATATTAGAAATGACACCTGATAATTTATTAAAAATATTCCCAAATTTAAAATTAGTAGAAGTTGGAATAACTAAATAATATATAATTTTATGAAATCAATTGATTTTAACAAATATCCATTACCTTCAAGGATGCGTCATCACACATCTCCTAATTTTTATTTTCCATTAAAGGATTTAAAAATTGTACCTAAATTTTATCCTCCTATATATGAAAAAATAGAATGGAAAGATATTTTCCCTAATGGTCAGCCACCAAAAGTATTAGATATAGGATGTGGACGTGGTCTGTTTTTATTAAGATTAGCTGAAGATGTATTTAAAGATATGAATATTCTTGGCTTAGAGGTTCGTGATTGGTGCTGTCATTGGATAGATAACTATACAAAGAATGAAAATATTAATAATTGCCGTGTTTTACGTTATTGTGTTGCAAATGGATTACAATTTTTAGAAAATGAATCCATTAATGAAGTATACTATCTGTTTCCAGACCCTTGGGTAAAAACAAAACATTTACGTAGACGTGCTTTTAATCAAAATTTTCTAAATGAAATAGAACGTATCCTAATTCCAGGCGGTAGATTATATCTTGCCACAGATCTAAACGAAGTAAATGAATATCATAAAGAAGAATTAATAAAATTTGGCAAATTAAATTGGAAATTAATAGATAACAATCTTGATTGGAATAGACCTCCAACAAATAAAGAAGAATTTTGTATAAGAGAGAATATTAAAACATATAAAATAATTGCAACTAAATAATAATTATTTCTATCAAAAAAAATAAATGAAGGAAGAAGCATTTGCTAATAATTATGAATTACAATTAGCATATCAATTCATACAATATACAAATAATAATTTATTTTTAACAGGAAATGCTGGTACAGGTAAAACCACTTTTTTACAATATCTGCGTTTTAATTGTAAGAAAAAATTAATAGTTGTTGCTCCTACAGGTATAGCAGCACTCAATGCTCACGGAGAAACAATACATTCCTTTTTTCAATTACCGTTTTCACCCTTCATTCCTATAAATGAGGAAATTCAACAAAAAGAGTATTCTTCATCAAATAAATATAGATTTTATACTAATAAAATAAAAATCATTCGTGCTTTAGAATTATTAATTATTGATGAAATAAGCATGGTACGTGCTGACACATTAGATGCCATCGATAATATATTAAAATATTATAGACATAATGATAAGCCATTCGGTGGAGTTCAATTATTAATGATTGGAGATCTTCATCAACTACCACCAATAGTAACAGATGATATAAAAGATATTATAAATAAATACTATGATAATGAATTTTTCTTTAGCAGTTATGCATTAAAAAAATCACAACTAAAAGTAATAGAATTAAAACATATTTATAGACAAACTGATTCTAATTTTATTAATA